>NZ_JAVRBF010000031.1:0-97668 GCF_032436805.1 Streptomyces sp. P17
GCAGGAGGCGGAGTCATCAACATGCTCAGACAACACCGACACCCCTCCCGCCGTCACGGCCCACCAGCGGATTCAACCGATACCGCTACGTGCGGAGGATGGGTCTAGCGTGGCGGGCATGGAGGAACAGCGCGTGCCCATGGTCGGTCCGCCGCACTGGTGGCGGAGCGGGCCGTCGTGGTGGGCGCAGGAGGAGCAGGGGCGGTGGCCGTGGCGGTCCACCGTGCTCGTCACCGCCTTTGTGTTCGTCGGGTCGGACTTCGCCGCCGAGGAACAGGGCGAACGGGCCGACCTCGCCCCCTTCGCGCGGGTGCTGCTGCTCGTGGCCGGGCTTCTGCTGCTGTGGCGGCACCGGTACCCGGTCGCCGTCGCCTTCGGTACGGCCGGTGCCGCCATGCTCTACCTCGGCGCCGGGTATCCGTACGGGCCCGTGTTCCTCACCGTGGCGATCAGCTGCTTCAGTGCCATCGTGGCCGGGCATCGCCGGGCGGCCTGGGCGGCCATGGGCACCTTGTGGGTCGGGCATGTGCTGGTCGCCCACTGGCTCTACCAGTGGCTCCCGCCGTCCGGGGACTCCGCGGCCCCCTGGGGGCAGGAAGGCGTGGTCGCCGCCTGGGTCCTGGCCATCGTGGCGCTGTCGGAGCTGGTACGGACCCGGCGTGAGCAGTGGGCCCGGGAGCGCGCCGAGCGGGCGCAGGCGGCCCGGCGGCGGGCCGACGAGGAGCGGCTGCGGATCGCCCGGGAACTGCATGACGTCCTCGCGCACAGCATCTCCGTCATCAACGTCCAGGCGGGCGTCGGACTCGCGCTCCTCGACTCCGATCCCGAACAGGCCCGGACGGCGCTGACCACCATCAAGGCCCAGAGCAAGGAGGCGCTCGGCGAGGTGCGGCAGGTGCTCGACACGCTGCGCGCCCCCGGTGACGCGCCGTGCGCGCCCGCGCCAGGGCTCGACCGGCTCCCCGAACTCGTGGGCCAGGCCGCCGGGGCGGGCCTGACCGTCGAGGTGCACGGCGCCCCGCCCCCGCTGTCACCCCACACCGACCTCGCGGCCTTCCGGATCGTCCAGGAAGCCCTCACCAATGTCGTACGGCACTCGGGTTCGCGGCAGGCGCGCGTGCACCTCGACCACTGTGCGACATCCCGTGAGTTCCCCTGAGCCCCGCTGAACCCCCGAGCCCGTGACCAGGGGGTTCTTCCTCCTTCGATTGTTCTACCGCTCTGTGACGTAACTTCGGGATTCTTGAAGCGTTCTCATCTCGTCCGACCGATCCACAGTTGGGCTGAAGGCGAGGAGGCTTGGGTTGGCGCTGGCGGTCGTACGGGATCTGCGCGAGCACTGGGCGCCCGCGTCGGCGGAGGAGCTGGAGCGGTTCGAGACCGACGTGCTGTCCGGGTTCGTCCTCGCGCGGGCCTCGGCGGGCCTGGCGGACGGCACCAATCGCGGCGACGTCGGGCACCTGGAGCAGATCAGGACCTGGTTCGGCCGACTGCTGTGGGACATGGAGCCCGCTGACGTCGACGCGTACTTCGGGAAGGTGCTGCAGAACTCGCCCAGCGGCACCCGCCTGGCCAGGTCGCAGGCGCTTACCACGTAGGGCCGCCGCCCGCCATGGTCGTCGGCGCCGGCGTCGCCTCCAGGACCTCGGCGGTTCGCTGGGGCTGCCAGGGCGGGTCGGGTCGGGTGAGCGACGACCCGACGATCGGATTCCTGAAGGCGGACGTGGCACCGTTCTGTACCGGTCTGGTTGATCTGGCTCCGGCGATCCGGCGATCCGGCGATCCGGCTGCGGGCTGCGCTGGCCGAGGTGACGGATACGGCCCTGGACGAGGGGATGGCCGCGGCGAAGGCGGAGGGCTGGGGGCTGCGGCAGATCGGCGGGCAGGTGGGCCTGTCGCACGAGAAGGCCCGCTACCGGCTCACCCGGCTCACCCGGCTCACCCGGCACGCCGGCAAGGGCGAGCCGGCCGGAGGCCCCGTCGTGCTGTGCGGCGAGTCTGGCGAGGGTCTGAGTGCGGAAGTCCGTGAGCTCGTCGATCGTCTGCTCCGACTGAAGCGCCGCCGCGCATGCCGCGGCGACCGACCACCCCGCGGCAGGGGCATGATGACGGCGGTGAAGTCTCTGCCAGTGGCGATGCCGCCCGGCGCTCGTGCGGGTTGTCGCGTCAAGCGCCTGTGTGGCCATCACCACCCGGCTGGCACCTGCCAATCCCGACGCATGCTCGCCGTCCCCGGGGCCTTCGTGTGCCGCCTCCGACGGGAGGCCGCAACCCGGGAGATCCAGCAGGCCGCCTGTGGTCAGATCGCCGTGGTTCATGGATAGTTCGTGCAGATGTGATCACGCGACGGCGCCAAGCACACGCGACTCTCGCAATTCGAAGTCGTCCCGGTTCGGTGTTGTCGCGTACCTCTCTCAGGAAGGTTCCGCATGCCATCTGTTGACGAGCTGGTGCTCAGAGCTCAGCGGTTCATCAACAGCACGTACAACAACGGTGCAACACTCGGCATATCCAAGCTGGAGGAGAATGGCCACACCGGCTGGCCCACGATGTACGCCCTGACCCGGGCGCTCCAGTACGAGATGGGCATCACGTCCCTGTCGAACTCCTTCGGCCCGACCACTCTGTCGACGCTTCAGTCGAAGTACCCCAAGCTGGACGACTCGACCATGCCGTCGGCGAACTTCTGCCGGATCCTCCAGTCCGCCCTGTACTGCAAGGGTTACGACGGCGGTGAGATCGACGGCACCTACAACTCCCGTGTCAAGGACGCCGTCACCAAGCTGAAGCAGAACATGGGCGTCGACACCGTGTACCCGGGCAGTTCCCTTGAGCCGAAGGTCGTCAAGGGCCTGCTCAACATGGACGCCTACGTCACCGTCGGCAACGGGTCGGATGCGATCCGTTCCATTCAGCAATGGCTGAACGGACGGTACGTCAACCGCCGGGACTTTTTCATCATCCCCTGTGACGGCTACCACTCCCGTGACGTCGCGAAGTCGATGCTGTTCGCGATCCAGTACGAGCTGGGCATGGCCGATGGCACCGCGAACGGCGTGTTCGGGCCAGGCACGCAGGCAGGGCTGAAATCCCGTCCGGTCGCGGTCGGCACTACCGGCACGTGGGCGCTGCTGTTCACCGCGGCGATGATCCTCAACAAGCGAAACGTTCTCTTCGGGAACTTCACCGCTGAGGTGAAGGCCGGCGTGGAGGACTTCCAGTCGTTCGCGAAGCTCCCGGTCACCGGTGTCGGCGACTTCCCGACGTGGGCGTCGCTGCTGGTCTCCTACGGCGACCAGTCCCGCAAGGGCACGGCGTGCGACGGTGTCACGAAGATCACGCCGCCGCGTGCGCAGGCGCTGAAGGACGCCGGCTACCAGTACATCGGCCGGTATCTGTACAACCCCGGCACGAGCCTGCCGGAGAAGCAGATCCAGCCCGGCGAGCTCGCGACGATCAAGCAGTACGGGCTGCGCTGCTTCCCGATCTACCAGACATGGTCCCGCTCCGCGGACTACTTCAGGTACTCCCAGGGCTGCATCGACGCGACCAACGCCATCGAATGGGCTCAGATCCACGGCTTCAAGCCGGGGACGATCATCTACTTCGCGGTCGACTACGACGCCATGGACAGCGAGGTCACCGACTTCATCCTCCCGCACTTCAAGGGCATCTACCGCACCGTCGGCGAGAACTCCAGCTACGGCGTCGGCATCTACGGCCCGCGCAACGTCTGCCAGCGCGTCGCCGACGCCGGGTACGCCGCCACCAGCTTCGTGTCCGACATGTCGTCCGGATTCTCCGGCAACCTCGGCTACCCGCTGCCCACGAACTGGGCGTTCGACCAGATCGTCACGATCACGGTCGGCTCCGGCGACGGCGCGATCGAGATCGACAAGAACATCGCCTCCGGCCGCGACACCGGCCAGGGCGACTTCAACCCCGGAACACCGCTCACCAGCGACCTGGATGTCGACCTCGACAAGTCCAAGTACCAGGCGGCGATGCTCACCGACGTCCAGACGTACCTGACCTCGATCGGCGTACCGGAGACCGGCGGCGAGGGATGGACCGCGGACGGCGACTGGGTCACCTACGGGGTCGTCTCCACAACGGAGGCGTTCAACATGGTCATGGATGCGGACTGGCTGTTCACGAACCTGGCCCGGACCCTGAAGCTGCGCAAGGCACTCATCCAGGCGCCGGTGCTGTGGGAGCTGCGCAAGCTGAATCCGCTCGACGCACTCGCCGACGAGGCGGTGAAGAGCGGCTTGAAGGACGACTCCAGCACCGGCTGGGGGCAGATCTTCGCATGGGTGACCATCGAGGCCCGCAACTACTGCATCCAGCAGGGCATCATCAACGGCAACCTGCTGACCGGCGCCGACAAGCGTGCGGTGTGGGACAACCTCCAGGAGCCCGAGTACAACATCCCCTCCGTGGCCTACCTGACGATCTACAACGCCTATCAGCTCGGGATCGCCAGGCCGAGCCTCACCACCAGCCAGGCCGACACCCAGGCTCTGCTGGCCCGGTACAACGGCACAGGTGACAAGGCGGAGCAGTACGGACGCGAGCTGATCGGCCTGTACAACGTGCTGGAGAACTACAACAAGCTCAGCCGCGCCCAGTAGGACGGGACACCGACCATGAAGAACAAGCACCTGCGGAAGCTCGCCGTGCCCGCGACCGTGAACCTGCTGCTGGGCATCCCGGCCATCGTTCCCCTGTTCCTCGTCTGGTACTTCATGGTGAACGGGCCACTGGCAGCCATCGGATGGACGCAGCAGGACCCGAACGAGAACGACGGGATGCTTCTCTGGCTGGTCTTCGTCGTGCCGGCGGTCTGCCTGTTCGGCCTGATCTGGGGATTCACCAACGCGTGGCTGCGCCGCAGGACGGCCCTCCCGGCATCCTGGTACTGGCCGGTATGCGCCGCCGCGCCCCTCGTGCCGTTCTTCGTGCTCTTCATCCCGTTCTGACGACTTCGAAAGGACACTGAAACGTGAACCACGAGATAACGCGGCGAACGGTCATCAGGACCGCTGCCGTCATCGGCGCAGGCGCCGGCATCGGCTCGGTTCTGCCGGCCGCTCACGCATCAGCAGTCGAGGGCCGCACACCGAAGCGCCCGGCGACCTCGGCGAACGGCTGGACGGTCCAGGCGAACGCGGACCGCGACTCTCAGGTGTGGACCCGGCCGGTTGCCGGCACGGGACTGAGCGTCCCGGTGTGGATCGGTGACGTCGAGGCGATACTGCTGCACGTGGTGCGTCGCTTCCACTACGAGGTGGAGGAGATCAGCAGAGTGGACCTGGCCGGCTGGCGTCCCGTCAAGGGCCTGCGCCGAGGACTCCCGGAGTCGAACCTGGCATCGGGCACCGCGGTGCAGATCCGGCCGGGCGCGAGTGCGGCAGGCGGGTTCTTCCCCCTGCAGGAGCTGGTCCTGAGGGACATCCTCGCCGACTGCGAGGGCGTCGTGCGGTGGGGTGGCGACGACAGCCAGGTGGACGAGTCGCTGTTCTACATCGACGCCGGCCCGCAGGACGAGCGGGTGCGCAGGGTCGCGGACAAGCTGCGGGGATGGGACGCCACGCCTGGCGAGGGCGCCGGAGCGGGAGTGGACGTTCTGTCCCCGTCGCGACGCCGTCGCGCGGACCGCTTGGCCCGCATCCAGCACCCGGCCTGATCCGCGCACACCCTGTCTGACCCTGGCATTCAGCGGATCAGGGCCACCTGACTGTCCCGACAGTGGAAAGGTGGCCCGTTGACCTGGTGTGCGAAGCGCCGGTCTCTGGACTGGATTCGCCGTATCGGGCAAGGCACCATCCTGTCGATCGAGGTCGGGGAGGGAGCGTCGGCTGTTCGTGGTGGCAGAGTGCCGGAAAGAACTCTGCCACCTGCCGCGAACGGGATACAGCTTCAGCCTGTGCCCGATCACCGGCGCCCGCGCGGGGCGCCGGTGAGGCAGTGGCCCGTCCTCGTGTGCGACATCCCGCGAGTTCCCCTGAGCCCCGCTGAGTACCCGGCCCCGTGCCCCGTGGCCAGGGAGTTCTTCCTCGAAGGTGTGCTGTGTGGCCTTGTGACGTAACTTCGGGATTCTTGAAGCGTTCTCACCGTGTCCGACCGATCCACGATCGGCATGAAGGTGAGGAGCCTCGGGTTGTCTCTGGCGGTCGTACGGGACCTGCGCGAGGTCCGAGCGGAGGAGCTGGAGCAGTTCGAGACCGACGTGCTGGCCGGGTTCGTCCTTGCCCGGGCTTCGGCTGGGCTGGCTGACGGCACGATCCGCGGGGACGTCGGGCATCTGGAGCAGATCCGGGCCTGGTTCGGCCGACCGCTGTGGGAGATGGAGCCGTCCGACGCCGACGCGTACTTCGGGAAGGTGCTGCGGGGCTCGCCCAGCGGCACCCGGCTGGCCCGCTCACAGGCGTTGAGCACGTACTTCCTCTTCTTGGAGCTGCGGCACAAGGTCGAGATCCACCGCATGACCGGGCGCGTGGTCGAGTGCCCGATCGACGAGGTGAACCGGCCGCGCGGCTCCAAGGACGCCCAGCTGCGGATCCCGCCGACCGAGCCGGAGGCGCGGCAGCTGTTCACCGGCTGGGCGGGCGAGCTGGCCACCTGCCGGAAGTTCGCTCCGACCGCGCGGAACTACACGGCCTCCAAGCTGATGTCCGAGGTCGGGCTGCGGGTGAGCGAGGCCCGCAAGCTCGACCTGGCGGACATCAAGTGGAACCTGGGCCGGTTCGGCAAGCTCCATGTCCGCCACGGCAAGGGCGCCCGCGGCTCCGGGCCGCGCGAGCGCATGGTCCCGCTGATCAACGGCGCGGACCGCACCCTGCGGTGGTTCATCGAGGACGTGTGGGGCCAGTTCGGCGACGACCACACCCGCCCCGGTGCCCCGCTGTTCCCTTCCGAGCGCAAGAACGCCGACGGCACCGCCCGCCGGGTGGGCGACGACGCCCTGCGAGACGGGCTCTCGGCCGCGGTCGAGGGGCATCTGCCGGGCTGGCAGGACCTGCTGACACCGCATGTCCTGCGGCATTTCTGCGCGTCCCAGCTCTATGAGAACGGCCTCGACCTCATCTCAATCCAGGAGGTTTTGGGACATTCCTGGATCGCCACGACGATGCGATACGTCCATGTCCACCGCACCCGGGTCGAGGACGCCTGGGTCGCCGGGACCGAGCGGGCCGCGAAGCGGCTGGAAGGGCTGATCCGATGAGGTGGAACCTGCGGCTGACGGCCGCGAACAAGAATATCTGGAAGGCGTCCGAACTCCAACGGAGCCTGGCCGAACACGGGTTGGTGATCTCATCGGGGAAGATGTCCGGGCTGTGGTCCGGCCAGCCCGTCTCCCTCAAGCTCGACGACCTGGACGTCATCTGCGTCGTGCTCGGCTGCGAGATCGGCGACCTGCTGATCCCCGAGCCGGACAGGGTCCGCCGGCCCGGCGAGGAGACCGGCCAGCAGGCTGCCGTCTCATCCGGCCCGGCTCCGACGGTGGTGCCACGCCGGCGGGACGGCCGGTCGCTGCCGCCGATGTGACCGGCCAGGACGAGAGGACGACTCGCTGGTGCTGGAGCCTGACAGCTGCTCGAACTGCCTGGCCTGGGGTCTGCTGTTCATGCGGTGGTGCGGGGGCTGCAATTCTTTCGCCCGTCCCGGTCCGCACAGTCCATGCTCGGGCTGCCGCCGGAATGGCCCGCTTCGGAAGGGGTACTGCCGTCTGTGCTGGTGCCAGGCCCGTACGCAGGCAGCGACAACCGGCGCGAGGGCGGAGTCGCTGCTGCCGACGCTGCGGCATCACCAGCTGTTCTTCGCGCACATGGCTCCGCTGTGGGAACGCGTCGCGCGGCCGCGGCTGCCGAAGTACGAGTGGCGAGGGCGCCCCCGCAAACCCGATCCCCCTCCGGCGTCGCCGCCCGGCGGCTGGCTCCAGCCTGCCCTGTTCGAGGTCTGCCGCGACTTCACCCGCATCGACCCCGAACAGCACACGGGCCCGGACAACCCCTGGCTGGCCTGGGCCCGGCATACCGCCCACCGCCTCGGCGAGGCCCGCGGCTGGCCCCGCAAGATCCGCCTCGCCGTCGACCGAGCTCTGATCATCCTGATGTCCCGGCATGTCGGTGGCGACGTCGTGCGCTATTCCGAGCTCCACCCGGCCCTGCAACCCCGTCGGCTGAACATGGAGCTGACCATCGAGGTCCTCGACCACATCGGCGTCTTCCTCGACGACCGGACACCGCCGTTCGAGCAGTGGCTGGAACGCAAGCTCGACGGCATCGCCCCCGGGATCCGCCGCGATGTCGAGCACTGGGTCCGGCTCCTGCACGACGGCGGTCCCCGGTCCCAGCCCCGCGACGAGAACACGGCCTGGAACTACCTCAACCGGGTCCGCCCCGTCCTGCTGGAGTGGTCCACCCGCTACGACCATCTGCGCGAGGTGACCCGCGACGACGTCCTCGCCCAGCTCGACACCTTCCACGGCGGTCAGCGCCAGCACACCCTCATCGTGCTGCGGTCGCTGTTCCGCCAGGCGAAGAAGAACGGCACCATCTTCAAGAACCCGACCAGCCGCATCCGCGTCGGCCAGCGCGAGTACGGCATCCTCCAGCCCTTGGAGCCCGAGCGCATCAACACCTCGATCGCCGCGGTCACCAAGCCGGCGGACCGCCTGGTCCTCGCCCTCGCCGCGGTGCACGCTGCACGGTCAGGCGCGATCCGCCGCCTCCAGCTCGACGACCTCGACATCGGCAACCGAAAGCTCGCTATCGGCGGCCGCGTCCGGCCACTGGACGACCTCACACTGCACGTCGCCCTGGAGTGGCTGGAGTTCCGGCGCCGCCGCTGGCCCGACACCGCCAACCCACACCTCCTGATCAACAAAATCACCGCCCTGGGAACCGGCCCCATCAGCCAGGTCTCCCTTACCGCACCGCTTCGGGGCCAGGCAGCAACCCTGGAACAGCTCCGCGTCGACCGGCAGCTCGAAGAAGCCCTTGTCCACGGCCCCGATCCGCTCCACCTCGCCGAGGTCTTCGACCTGGACGAGAAGACCGCGATCCGCTACGCGAACTCCGCCCGCGCTCTCCTGGAGCGGCCGTTGGAGACCGACCCCGCGACTTCACCACGAACCCACGGGTCCACCCCCTAACATCGGGCCATCGGACCCTCGGGTTCCTGCTGAAGTACCTTCAGTTTTCGCGAACTCGCGGGGGTCGAGGGGTTCCAGTAGTTCTCGCCGAAAAAACAACGCTAAGCGGCTGCGGTCCAGGTCAGCGGCTGTTTAGGTGCCGTGATCGTCACTCGGAGGGATCGGCGCCGCCGCTCCAGCAGGCTCGGGAAGAAGCTGCCCGAGCGCAGCTTGGGGATGGCCAGGTCCAGGTCGCCGGCCTGGCTGGTCAGCGTCCGCTCCCGGTGGCCACTGCGGTAGGCGGTGCGGGTGTCGGCGTGCTCGTTCCACTCCGCGCCGATCTTCGCACTCGCCTCGGCCTCGATCAGCTCCTGCAGCATCCGCTCGGCCACCGAGCGGACCAGTTCGAGGCCGTCCGCTGAACGTAGTGACTCAAGCAGGCGGAGTAAGTCATGCTGGGTCAGGGCCATCGTGCACCTCCCGGGCTGAACACGCCGTTTACCAGGGAGAATTGCACGGTGGCCCGCCTCACGAGCAGGGAGCGGAGCCTACGCGCGCATGCGCCCCCGGGCGTACGCCCTCACCAAGATCGGCTGCACCAACCAGCGGGACACCATCTCGACGTATCCACATACCGGCAGCGGCGAGGACGGTCAGGCCAAGTACCGGCCCCAGCAGCACGAAGGGCCACGCTGGTCGTCGCCGGGACTGGTTCAGCAATTCAGGTACCCCCCATCGGTCCAGTTGGCGCGGCGCTCCCACTTGTTGCGGCATGGGTTGATTCCTGCTCTGAGGTACATGTAGCCGAAGCGGAACCCGTAGCGCATCCACTGCCGTTTGTGTTTACGTTCGTGGCGTATGCGGCTCTGGGACGTGAACACGCTGTTGTTATAGGTGATCACCGCTCCGGACATCACCCGTTGACCACCCCGACCCTCATGGGTGCGGTCCATGCGGGAACGGGAGCAACACCGCTTCCGTAAGGCCACGCGCCGAGACCGCGGGCACCCACGACCTGTGGTTTCGCCCGGCGCACGCCGCGCGACCGGACCGCTTACGGAAGCGGTGTTGGGAACGGGAGAGGGTGCCGCACCTGAGTGCGGCACCCTCCGTGTTCAGCCGGTCAGGGATCCCCTTTCCAAAGGCGTCACCTAACTCTTGGGTCTGGGCGTTTCCCCGTTGCAAAGGAGTTGGGCGTCGATCTGCGCCGCGGTCTTGGGGCCGTAGGCGGTCCAATACATGCCCTCTGGCAACTGGGCCTTAGCCACCGCCGCCGTATCAAAGACCGTTCCGGGACCTGAGCCCGAGGCATCCGATACAGAGACGTCCAGCAGCGCCGGGAGCTTGGCCGGTTGCCGGCTCTCGCTTGCACTCCGGTAGTCGGCCGCATTCCACAGCGTCAGCGCACCCCGGACTCCCGTGGGTGTCCGGGGGCCAGTTGCCTTCCAGAGCAGCTTTTCCGTCGTTGCGTCGATGACCTCGACCCGGTCTGCCTGCTCATTCGGACACAGGGGGCCCTTCACCGACACCCGACCGCCGTCGATCCGCATGCCGAGCACGACGGGCTTGTCCGGGGCGGACATGCTGTAGACGCCGTACACCCACACACCGATCATGACGAAGCCTGCAGCCAGCACGACGCCGCCGGCGACGAACAGCCCGGCACTGCGGGGCGGCCCTGGACTGCGGGGCGCGCCGGTCAGCACCGGTAGCCCCCGTCGCCCCAGTTGGCGCGCCGCTCCCACTTGTTGCGGCACGGGTTGATTCCGGCCCTCAGGTACATGTACCCGAACCGGAAGCCGTACCGCTTCCACTGGCTTCTATGGCGTTTCTCGTGGCTCATGAGTTTGCTACTGGGATTCCTGATCGAGGTGAAGAAGGTGGTGCCCAGTGTTGTACCGCTCCGGGAATGCAGACCGATACCCCCGGAGCAGACACGCATTCTGTGCGTGTATCGGCATCGGTAGCCGAGATAGCGGGTCCCGAAATAGGCCGTGCCTACTCCGACGATCCGTGCCTGTTGGCGATGCTTCCAGCGGTTGTAGCTGTTGTAGCCGCGATTGAGGTAATGCCAGCCGAGTCTTGCTCCTGGGCTGAGGCGGCGCTTGAACCAGCCCCATCGGCCGTCGAGGTCGTAGCGGTTGAGGGGGTCGCCGTTGACGTAGTCGTAGGCGTTGGCGTTGCCGCCGGGGACGGGGTCGACGGACAGGAAGCGTCCGGTGGTGGGGTCGTAGAGGCGTACGCCCATGAGGGTGGCGCCGGTGACGGTTTCGCTGGAGCGTTGTTTGCCGCCGAGCCAGCCGTAGCGGGTGGCGGTGGCGTCGCCTTCGGGGTTGCCGTACTCGTCGTAGGCGAGGGCGACCGGTGCCTGGGTGGTGTCCAGGGGGAGTTGGACGGTGACGTCGCCGTGGATGTCGGTCAGCTGCAGGACGGTGTCGCCGGTGGCGCTGGTGACGGCGTCGAGGCCGCCGCCGGGGCCCTGGACATTGCGGGTGATGGTGGTGCTGGTCTCCTGGATCCAGTCGGGGCTGTCGGTGTCGGAGCCGTAGTGGCCGGTCTTGGATGCGGTCTGGGCCCAGGTACCGCCGCTGTTGGACTCGGTGGTCCAGGTGGCGAGGCGGCCCGCCGCGTCCAGGTTCCAGGTCTGCCGGCTGCTGCCGGAGGTCTGCTGGCGGACCAGGTCGTTGGCGTAGTAACCGATGGTGGCGCCGGACGCCTGGGCGGTGGTGCGGCCGAAGGCGTCGAAGACGGTGCCGGAGGTGACCAGCCGGTCGGCGCTGTCGTAGGAGTACGACGCGGTGGTGGCGCCGGTGGAGGTGCAGGCCGCGCCGACGTCGCCGGTGGCGACGGCGTAGGCGGTGCGGTTGGTGTTGTTGTCGAAGGTGTAGTCGCGGCGGGTGCAGGCGCCGTCCGGGTTCGTGTCGTCGGCCCGGGTGAGGCGTCCGGTCGCGTCGTAGGTGTAGGTGCGGGCGCGGGTCTGGCCGGCGGTGTTGGCGTCGGCCACGACCTGGCCCTGGACGCTCTCGTCGACCGTGTCGGAGGCGACGACGGTGTTGTCGCTGTCACGGGTGTAGACCCGTGAGGTTTCCGCGCCGGTCTCGTCCTGGGTGACGGTGAGGGTGTAGCCGCCGGGCAGGGACTGGGTGGCCAGGTCGCCGTCGGCGTCGTAGGTGGCGGTGAAGGTGCCGGCGACGGAGTCGGTGCGGGAGGTCTCCACCCCGCGGGGGTCCTTGGTGGTGTCGTAGGTGTAGGTGGTGGTGGACGGGGCGGAGTCGGTGGTCTTTACCGGCCGGCCGAGCGCGTCATAGCTGGTGGTGGCGGTGTTGCCGGCGCCGTCGTTGTAGGAGATCTCCCTCCCCAGCATGTCGGAGGTGCGGGTGATGGTCTGCCCGCCCGCGGTGAGCGTGGCCACGTCACCGCTGTCCGGGTCGTAGGTGGTGCTGGTGTCCGGCACCGCGGTGCCCACCCCGCCGCTGAGGGAGGTCGTCTTGATCCGGCCCGCGGCGTCGTAGGTGCTGGTGACGGTGCGGGTGAGGGAGTTCGCCGTCTCGGTGACCTTGGCGGTGTTGCCCCACCGGTCGTACTCAACCGTCTTGGTGGGCAGTTCGGCGGGGTTGGTACCGCCGCCGGTGATCGCACCGGCCGGGCCGGTGGAACACACCATGTCGGCCCACTCCGGACGGCCGTTACAGGCGCCGCTGCCGGTGGCCGAGTAGTACGTGGTCACCGTCGCCCCGGCGTCCGAGCCGGACGACTTCGGCAGCGTGGTCTTGATCACCCTGCCCTGGGCGTCGTACGACGTCGTGGTCCTCAGCGCCAGCCCGCCGGGGTCGGTAACGGTGGCGGTGGGCAGGCCCTTGACCCAGTCGTACTCGGTCTTGCCGGTGCGCACATCCGCGTCGGTCGGGTAGCCATCCACGTAGGCGCCCACCTTGGTGGTGGTGACCTGGTTGGCGACGGTGGCGGTGCCGTCGGTGGGGCGGCCCTCGTCGTAGGTGTTCACCGTGTGCTGGCGGGCGGCGACCTGGGTTCCGGCGGGCAGGTCGGTGCCGCCGGTGCCGGCCTGCAGCGTGGAGGTCAGGGTCACCTGGTGCAGCGGCCCGTACTCGTCGGTCTGGCGCAGCCCGTCGGAGGAGTACACCGAGCGGGTCGACAGCAGCTCCGCCCGGTCCGCGGCCGTCATCTGGTCGATGCTGAGCGCCACCTGCTCGGCCAGCCCGTCCCCGGAGGTCGCAAGCGCCAGCTCCCGGTTGGTGGCGGTCAGTTCCCGCACCGTGTTGCCGAAGCGGTCGTACTCGGTGGTGGTGATGTACCCGCCCGGGCTGGCGGTGTTGACCTCGCGGCCGGAGGCGTCGGTGTAGGTGATCGCCGCCCGCGTGTAGTCGCTCGCGGCCAGATCCGAGCCGGTGTTGGACAGCGGCACCGAGTCGGCCGGGAACACGGCGGTCGCGTCGGAGGGCACGTCGCTCTGGCCCCACGCCGCGACGTCCGAGGCGCCCATGGCGTAGGGGGCCTTGCCGCCCGTGACCGGCACGTCGTAGACCACGCTGGTGGTCGCCGTCGTACCGTCGGTCTCACCCTTGCTGCCGGCCTTCAGGTTCGGCCGGGACGCCTTGAGCAGCATGCCGTCACCCGCGGTCGCCGCGCTGCCGGCCCTGCCGTAGGTGAACGTCCACGGCAGTTCGCCCGGCGGGGCCAGGGCGGTGATCCGGCCGGCCGAGTCGTAGGCGTACGTCGTCTTCAGCGCGGGGCTGATCCGGGGGTCCCACTGCTCGCGCAGGCGGCCGTCGGTGTCGTAGGCGTACTGGGCGACCACTGGGGCGGTGGCTGCTGCGGCGCCCGGGTCGGTGGCCCACAGTTTGATCTGTTTGACCTGGCCGTTGTAGTCGCCGAAGGCCGTGCTGGTGGCGGTGGTGGAGGTGGCGTAGACGAACTCCAGCATCCGGCAGCCCGCCGTGGACGGCGTCGTCTCGCACGTCGAGTTGCTCGCCGCCGACGTGGGGGCGATGACGTACTTCGGGCGGGCCAGGGTGCTGCTGCCGGAGGTGACCTTCTCCGAGACCACCTTGGCGGTGGAGTTGTCGGTGGGCAGATACGTACTGGACAGCTGCCAGGTGGTGGCCGCCGGGTCCACCTTCGCGAACGTGGTGGTGATGCCCTGGTCGTCCTTCAGCGTGAACGAGCCGGTCAGCGACCCGGTCAGGGTCAGGTCCTCCGAGCCGGGCTCGGGCTTCCAGCCGCCCGAGGAGGTGGCGGTGAACCCGGTCTCCATACCGTCCGCGTCCACCAGGGCGACAGAGGTCGCGGAGGTCTTGCGGACATACGCCCAGTCGGAGTCGGTGATCTCCGCGGTGGTGCCGGAGGTCCACTGCGGGCCGAAGATCGCCGCCTGGCCCTCGGCGTCCGCCCCCGCGCTCGGGCGGCGGGAGGAGGCGGTGCGCGACACCGACAGGTCGAAACCGGAGGCGTCCGTGGCCGACAGGGTGAAGTCACCCGTCAGCGCGTTCACCGAACCCGGGCCGACCTCCTGGCTGGGGGCGGTGCCGGCGTTGCGGTCGACGGTGATGGTGTGCGGCTGGGAGTAGGCGGTGGTGGAGCCGTCGGTGAAGGCGGCCCGGATGTCCACCGGACCGTCCTCCGCAAGCGAAGAGGTGACGTTCCAGGTCAGCGCCGCCGGGGAGCCGTTCGACACGGTGAGCGGCCAGGAGGCGACGGTCGAGCCGTCGGAGGACTTGGTGACGTCCGCGACCGGCACGTTGTTCCAGGTGTCGGTCTCGCCGCGCCGGTACTGGTAGGTGACGCCGGTGTAGGTGGTCTTGCCGGTGGCGGTCAGGCTGACCCGGCGGGCCGCCGAGTCGCCCTGGGCCGGGGTGAGCAGTCCCGCGCCGTCACCGACACCGAAGACGTAGGCGGTGGCAGCCGAGGAAAGGTTTCCGCCGGAGTCGATGGTCTTGGCGTACAGCTTGTGCCAGTCCTCACCCGGCTTGATCGTGATCGTCAGCGGGTCGCCGCCCGTGCCGTCGGTGGTGTCGTACACCCGGCCCGGCACCGAGGAGTCGTCCAGACCCCAGTAAAAGCCCATACCGTCCGAGGAAGACGTGTCCAGGGTGCAGGTCGCACCCGCGTCGGCCTTCGCCGTCCAGGTGTTCTCGCTGTACGGGTCACAGGAGATGCTCGGTGCGGCGGGCAGGCCGGTGTTCATCACGAACGCCGTGTAGCCCGACCAGGCGCCGTAGTCGGTGCCGTCGTAGCCCCGCACCCGGAAGCGCAGGTGCTTGCCCGCCGGGAACGCGGAAGCGGACGGGACGGCCAGGGTCGAGGTGGAGCCGGACGCCACCGTCTTACCGTACGCGGTGTACGAGTAGGTAGTGTCCGCGTACGCCGGGTCGGCGGTGATCTCGAACTGGGCCTGGGCGTTGCCGCCGTCCGCGTCCGTCACCTTCGCCGACAGCGTCGGCGTCAGCGACGTCACATACAGCTTGCCGTTGTAGGGATTGGCGAACTTCGGCGAGATCGCCGCCGAGGCGGTGGTGGCGTAGGAGTTGTAGGTCACCACCAGCTTCGGCGCGTACCCGGAGGTGGTGTAGTTCGCCGAGCGGAAGCGCCGCCAGGTGGTGGAGTCGGTCTCGTCCGCGCTGCGGATCTGCAGACCGTAGTTCGTGGAGCCGTCCGCCCACGCCTGCACGATCGACTGCAGGTTCCAGTTCGACCAGGCGGCCGGACAGGACGAGGAGTAGCCCCAGTGCCCGGTGTTGCTCGCCATCCCGGTCGTCGTGGTCGACGGCTGCGCACCCCACGTGATCGACGACGAGGACCAGGAGGAGGTGATGCGGCGGGCCTGGGTGGCCGCCCCGGAGGTGGAGCAGGTCGCCGAGTAGTAGTTGTACAGCGACATGGTCGCCGCCGTGATGTGCTTGCCGCTGAACTTCGACACGTCGAACTTCAGATACGACCGCGCCGTGTCCGTGCCGCCGTCGTACGTGCCCGACTTCAGCTCCTGCGAGGAGATCTGCGAGTCGGGATAGTCAGGGCTCTGCACCCAGGTGTCGGTGGTCACCGCGAGGGTGGTGGTCGGGTCCACCGTCACCGGATACGTGGCGGTGGCCAGGAAGCCGGAATCCGGAGTGAGCACCAGCGTCTGCGAGCCGTCCGACCCGGTCTCGATCTTCGTCGTGACCGGCTGCTGGTTCGCCGACTCACCGGAGGCCGGGTCCTTGGAGGCGTCCCACATCATCGGCGCCGGCGCCTCGGCCACCAGATCCCCGTCCGCGTTCTTCAGCAGCAGGTGCCCGGAAGCCGCCTGGGACAATTTCAACCCGTCCAGGTTCAGCGGAATCCGGTACGTCACCGCATCCCCGTCGGGCCGCTGGGTCAGCTCGATGTTCTCCGAAAAGCCCTGCGCCAGCGCGGTCACCGACAGCGTCTGCCCGCCGCCCAGGTCATAGGAGGCGGTGCTGCCCTTCACGGCCGGGGCGGGCAGTTTGTCCTGCCAGCCCAGCCCGAAGGACTCCCGGCCCTTGGCCACCGACGCCAGCTCGGTGTCGCCGCCGTCGGAGACCGCGATGTCCGCGGCCGCCGCTGCCGGTGTGAGGTCGGCGCCGGTGTCGGACAACGAGGTGTCGATGTCCTTCCAGGCCCCGTCCCGCTTCACCCGGATCGGCCCGGCGTATGCCTCGGTCTGCAGTTCCCCGCTTGGGAGGGCGTACGTGGTGGAGTCCGTTGTCCGGGCGGACAGCACCTCGATCTTGCGGTTCTGCAGACGGGCCATCAGCACCGCCGACGCCTCATCCTGCGCCTCCGCAGGACCCGCCACCTTGGATGAATCGGACGGCGTGGACGCGGATGCCGTGGTGGCCGTATCCGCGGCGAACGCCATCCCGGTGTCTTCAGCAACCAACGCGGTCTCCACCGCCATCGCCAACACCACACTCATGGCTATCTGCCGCAGCCGCCGGGCCTGTCTCTTCTTCGGTCTGCCACGAGTCGCAGGTCTGTGACGCATGATCAGCTCCCTCCCTGACACTCCGCGATGCGGAGCCAACAGAAACGGACTGATCTTCACGGGAGGTGCGCAGCTCACCCATGACAGCTATACGGGAGGGTCACGCTAAACCCGAGGAATCGCCAAGGTACATAAAAGTCGCTACGCTGGCCGGCCTCTTACGGCATCCCTATTGCACGTTTTGTGCACTTCAAATCCGGCGTCGCCTAACGCCGGAAGCGGCAGATGCGTTCCCTGACCCGCTTAAAGATTTTTCCAAGGAATGAAAGAAGAAGTGGATCAATTGGTAAGAATTCAACAAAAGCCCCGGCGGGTCACCTTGCGTACTCTGTACGGCTGAGCGTTGACGGTTACCAAATAGTTCACTCACTGGCTACGTACCCCCGCCTTGCATGTCACGCCACAGTCGGGGGACGCCCCCGGGAATCCCGCATCGCGGACCGTATGGGCCCACCGTCGGCCCCGGCCTCCGCCCTTTTCCCCGTGGGGCGGCATCGGCCGACCGTCGCCTACAGCCCGACCGCCACATCGTCGGCGGCCACGGTCCGCAGCGGGCGGCGGCCCTTCTCGTCGAGCTGGGCGAGTTCGTGTTCGTAGTCGACCGTGATGGAACCGTAGTAGTTGACCGCCGAGCTGCGGGCCGGGGAGATGTGGGCGAGGACCTCGGCCTCCACCTCGCGGCCGGCGCCGCGCAGTTCGTCCACGGCCAGGCCCATGTACTCCGTGTGCCAGCAGATGACGGCGTTGGTCGTGACGGTCAGGCACCACGCCTGCTCGTTCTGCTGCTCGGGCTGGCGGCGGGTGATCTTGCCCTCACGGGCGTAATGGAGCTGACGGCGCAGGGAATGGATGGACTCGCCCTTGTTCAGCTGCCGGGCGATCTTGCGCCGGTAGGAGGGATCTGACAGGTACTTCGCCGCGTAGATCGTCCTCCGAATCGCCCCGTACTCCTTGAGCGCGGCGGCCAGCGTGTTCTGCCGGGAGGAGGTCGACGGCTTCCCGACGATCAGGGAGGCGGTAGCGTGCCCGTACTTCAGCGACCCCGCCAGCCGCAGCAGGTCGTCCCAGTGGGCGGCAACGAGGTCGAGGTTGGCCTTCTTCGTCAGCAGCGGCCCCGCCTTCGGGAAGCGTTCCTCGTAGTCGGCCTTCGCGCCCATCCGGTACAGGGTGATCTTGCCCAGGTCGCGGATGCGCGGCGAGAGCTGCTTGCCGACCAGGTCGAAGAGGCCGAAGTTGACCAGGGTGACGCCGTGCGTGTCCGCGGCGTGCTCCGTGATCGGCAGGTCGGTGGCGTTGCCCAGGATCTCGTCCAGCACGTAGTGGGCCTCGCGGTGCGTCGCGACAATCACCTTGGTGCCGAAGGTGGAGTGCTGGTCACTCACATGGGTGTAGGTGGAGATGCCCTCGGAGACGAAGTACTTGTTCAGGTGCCTCGCGGTGATCGACTTGCCGCGGGTGGGGAACCGCTGCCCGTCCGACGAGGACAGCGTGCCGGAGCCGAACATCGCCGTCATGGGCAGCTGGTGATGGTAGTTGACCAGGCAGATGTTCGCCTCGCGCAGCGTCTCCTCACGGATGTACCACTCCGCCGTCCACGCCAGCACGTCGTACGGGATGCCGCACGAGGCGGCCATCCCGTGCAGCCCGAGGTTCGTGGAGAGCCCGATCAGACAGGCGATCAAGTTCCTCTTCAACTGCGGGGAGCGTGCCTGCTTGCCGCCGGCATGGGTGAAGCAGTCCAGGAACCCGGTGTGCCGGTCCATCTCCACCAGCAGCGAGGCGATCGGCACGTTCGGCAGCATCCGCTCCAGCTCCGTGTGCAGCTCCTCGGCCTCGGACGGGATGTCCTCCGCCGTCAGCGGGGAGATCACCAGCTCGCCGCCGTCGTTCAGCCGGACCGGCCCGTCGCCGGTCTTGAGGGTGTCCTCCAGGTCGCCGAGCGCGTCATCCAGCTCGTCCATCACCAGCGCCACGGCCTCGGAGAAGTCCGGACTCTTGCCGACCAGGCGGCAGAACTCCGCGCGGTGGTCCTCCCACTGGGCGGGCTTGAACAGGTAGGCGGCCGGGTTGTCGTAGCGGCGCGAGCCCGGCACGTACACGTCCCCCGAGCGCAGCCCGTCGCGCAGCGCCAGCAGCGTGCACAGCTCCCAGTAGTGCCGGTAGGCGGTCGCGTCGCCCTTGGCCGCGGCCTCGTCGAGGTAGCCCTGCCAGCGGGTAGGCACGAACAGCGTCGGCGCCCCCTCGGGCACATTGCGGGCGCCGGTAGCGTTCAGCTCCCGCAGGATCGCAAGCGCCTCCAGCAGCGCCTGTGCCTCGGTGCCGCCGGCGAACCGCACCGTCTGGAGGACCTTCGGCGCGAACTGCCGTATGTAGGTGTACGAGCCCTCCAGCAGCCGCAAGTGCCCGTGGTCGCGCGGCAGCCGCACGGTCGCCCCGGCATTGGCGGCGACCAGTCGGGACATGCCGATCTTCCCGCGCAGCAGTGTGCCGACCGCCTCGTCCGGGATACCGGCGTCGGCCAGCACGGGCAGGATCTCCTCCAGCAGCGCGAGCCGGTCCTCCGACAGCTTGGCCCGCTCGGCGAGCGCCTCCCGCAGCTTGATCCGGGCACGTGACTCCGAGCCCGACAGCGTCTGGTCGAACAGCTGCACCACCGAGTCGAGGACATCGACCGCAGACTGCGCCAGCAGCGTCAAAAGGATGGGGTGACGCCGGTTCGACTCCCGCCGCTCCAGGGCCTGCGGCGTCAGACGGCGCCCGATCTGCGCCAGATAACGGCGCCGCTCGGCGGGCAGCGCGGACAAGTCCAGCGTGTCCGCGCCCAGCCCCCGCAGGAACCGCAGCTTCTCGACCTCACCGCCCACGCTGGTCGGCGACGCCTGCACCGGCCCGGTCACCAGCCAGTGCAGCCGCGAGGACCGCAACACCGGGTCGACCACCAGCAGCCCGTCCAGGCCCTGGGCCCGCTCGCCGTTCAGCAGGTGGGCCACGCGGGCGTGGGTCTCCCGCTCGGCCGCCTGGCGGGCGCTGGCCACCTTCTCCAGCAGCGTCACCACACCCGGCCGGATCACCTTCTGCGAACGCAGGTACTCGCACCCCAGCCGGAACAGCAGACTCGGCGAATCATGCTCCATCGCCCGCGCGAGCAGGAACTCGTCCAGCTCCTTGTACTCGATCGTCTTCGCCGGCTTCCACGACAGGTACTCGGCGATCTCCCGAAGATGATCCGTACGGGTCTGCTCGCGTTCCCCGTAGCCCGCCAGGTCACCCACAGCCAGCCCGAGCTGCCGGGCCAGACGCCCCACCGCCGCCGACGGCGCGGCGGCGACATCGTCGGGCACAAAGCCGAGCCAGGGCAGGCTGCACAGCTGGACCGCGGCGCCGAGCACGTTCTGGGCCCGGCGGAACTTGCCGAGGAACGCGGTGTCGGCCGGGGTGAGGGTGAAGTAGCGAATCAGCTCGTCCTTGCCGATCGCCGGGAAGGACCGTAAGCCCTCCAGCTCCTCATCCGAGAACACCCGCGTGGCCATCGGCCCCTCCCGCCCCATCCGATCTGCACAGACGGGCACCACCGGTACCCGCCCGCACGGTCGAGGCAGAGGAAACCCCCCGAACCGCCCATGGCCGTACGGGGGTTGCGTTACCCTGCGGCGCCCGCCGCGTGATCTCTAGTCGCGCAGGTTCGCCAGGGTCGGGTCGGCCTTGATCCGCTTCGAGCCGCGTACCGCACCGAGCACCGCTGCCGGAAGCTCGTCGGGCCACTCCTCGGGCTCGACCATGGTCTGCCGGCCGACGGTGAGCACGGACATCAGCAGCCCCTTGGCGACCTGCTGCTGGATCGCCTCGCGCATTCCGCCCTCCCACGGCGTGATGCCCGCGGCCTCCCGTACCGCCCGCTCACAGTCCCTGGCCAGGTACGGGTGGGCCGGCGCGGACAGGGCCATCATCAGGTTCATCGCCTCGTGCGCGAGCCCGTCGCAGATCCGGTTCCACGTCTCCCGGTCGTAGCCGCCCTCCTTGTAGTAGTCGATCGCGAGGGTGACCCCCTCCATCAGCTCCTTCACCTTCGGGCGATCTCGCCCAGGAGCTTTTGGATCTGCTCGTCGTTCAGGTCGTTCAGCGGCGGCTCATCGGCACTCAGCATGGCCGCGACGCTACCGGCCCACGCCCTCCCACCGGGCACCCTTCCCGAGATCCCCCACGATCACGGCACGGCTCTCGATCAACGTCACCCCAGCTCAGAGGCTCCCCATCCGCTTAGCGTTGTTTTTTCGGCGAGAACTACTGGAACCCCCACGACGGCGGGGCGCTGCGGATCCGCGTCGACGACGACGGGCGCGCGACCGGCGCCGACGCGGGCGGCAGCGGCAACGGACTCGCCGGAATGCGGGAGCGGGCCGCCGCGATGGGTGGCACGATCGAGGCGGGCCCGCGCGCCGACGGCGGCTTCCGGGTGCTTGCTGTACTGCCGCTCGGCGTGAAGGAGGACGACCGGTGATCCGCGTACTGCTCGCCGACGATCAGTCACTGGTGCGGGCCGGTTTCCGGGCGCCGCTCGACGCGCAGCCGGACATCGAGGTGGCCGGTGAGGCCGCCGACGGCGAGGAGGCGCTGCGCGCGGTGCGTGAACTCGCCCCCGATGTCGTGCTGATGGACATCCGGATGCCGGTGCTGGACGGGCTGGCCGAGACCCGGCGGATCACCGAGGACGACCGGCTGAAGGAGGTGAAGGTGGTCATGCTCACCACCTTCGAGCTCGACGAGTACGTCTTCGAGGCGATCCGCTCCGGGGCCTCCGGCTTTCTGGTCAAGGACACCGAACCGGATGAACTCCTGCGCGCCGTACGGGCGGTGGTCGGCGGGGACGCGCTGCTCTCACCGGGGGTGACCCGACGGCTGATCGCCGAGTTCGCCGCCCGTTCCAAGGAGCCCGCGGCGGCCGACGCCCTCGCCGGACTCACCGAGCGGGAACGGCAGGTGATGGCCCTGGTCGGGATCGGCCTGTCCAACGAGGAGATCGCCCGCCGGCTGGTGGTCAGCCCCCTCACCGCCAAGACCCACGTCAGCCGCACCATGGTGAAGCTGGGCGCCCGCGACCGGGCCCAACTGGTCGTCCTCGCCTACGAGTCGGGGTTGGTGCGGCCGGGCTGGCTGGGCTGAGCCGCCCGTCGGAAACGCACCAGCACACTGATCACACGGACGGCGAACAGCACCACGGCGAGCCACTTCCCCGCCTGCCACAGCAGCGAATCCACGGCCCCCGGCAGATCGAACAGCAGCGCCGGACCGACGACGGCCCCGAAGACCACCCCCGCCGCCAACAGTGCGCTGAACAGCGCGTACCCCACCTCGACGACGAACGCGTCCTGCTCGGCCTTGGTGCGCCGACCCCCGTGAAGACTCATGTACGGAGTGAAACAGGCGTGTGCCCGGCCGGGCAAGCGATCCCGGCCGGGCACACGAGGTGGAGGCGATCCCCCTAGTCGCGGACCGGAACCCGGTCCGCCTCCGCCTCCCGCACGGTGGACTTGGCGACCACGACGGACTGCCGGGCCGGGCGGGTTCCGCGCAGGCCCGTGAGGGTGATCAGCAGGCCCGCGAGGGCGACGAGGGCCACCACCACGAAGCCGGGACGGTAGCTGTCGAGGACGCCCTGCGGGGTGGGGCTGTCGGGCGCGCCGGCGGTCACCACCGCGGTCACCACGGCGAGGAAGATCGCGCCGCCCACCTGCACCGAGGTGTTCAGCAGACCGGAGACCATGCCCTGCTCGTGGTCGTCGACGCCGTTGGTGGCCTGGATGTTGAGCGAGGGGAAGACCAGTGCGCAGGCCGCGCCGATCAGCAGCATCGACGGCAGGATGGTCGCCGCGTACACGGGGTCGAGGTCGACCTGGAGGAACAGGGCGTAGCCGACGACCATGAGCGCGAAGCCCACCGCGATCAGCCGCTGGGTGCCGAAACGGTCGACGATCGAGCCGACCTTCGTCGAGGAGAGCGCCACCAGCGCGCCCGCGGGCAGGAAGGCGAGCGCCGTGTGCAGCGCGGACCAGCCGAGCAGCGACTGCATGTAGAGCGTGGTCAGGAACTGGAAGCCGACGTACGAGCCGAAGAAGGCGACGGCGCCGAGCTGGGCACGGATCTGGTTGCCCGAGCGCAGGACGCCGAGCCGGATCAGCGGTCCGGGCGAACGCCGCTCGACGATGACGAAGGCGGTCAGCAGGACGGCCACGGCGAGGAAGGACAACAGCGTCCGCGCGGAGGCCCAGCCGACTTCGGGTGCCTGGACGACCGTGAACACCAGCAGCAGCATCGAGGCGGTGCCGAGCACGGCGCCGGGGATGTCGTAGCCGTTGTGGTCCTTCTCGCGCGGGGTGCGCGGGAGCATCTTCAGGCCCACGACCAGGGCGATCAGGGCGATCGGCGCGGGCAGCAGCATGGTCAGCCGCCAACTGGCCTCGGTGAGCAGTCCGGACAGGACCAGACCCATGGAGAAGCCGGTGGCCGCGCAGGTGGTGTAGATGGCCAGGGCCCTGTTGCGCAGCGGGCCCTCGGGGAAGGTCGTGGTGATGATCGACAGGCCGGCCGGCGCGGTGAAGGCCGCGCTCAGGCCCTTGATGAAGCGGCTGGCGATCAGCAGCGGGCCGGAGTCGACGAGCCCGCCGAGCAGGGAGGCGAGTGCGAAGACCCCGAGGGCCACCAGGAAGACCTGACGCCGGCCCAGCAGGTCGGCGGTGCGTCCGCCGAGGAGCAGCAGGCCGCCGTAGCCGAGGATGTAGCCGCTGACGATCCATTGCAGCGTCGAGGTGGAAAGGCCCAGGTCGGCGCCGATGGACGGCAGGGCGACGCCGACCATCGAGACGTCCAGGGCGTCGAGGAACATCGCGGCGCAGAGCACCAGGAGGGTGCCCCACAGCCGTGGGGTCCAACGTCCGTCGGACGTGGGGGTGGAGAGCGGAGAGGTCATGCACGCAGACACTACATGCGCATACATCGAATGCAAATGCATTTAATTCCGATGCAACAAAGTCGTTTCTCTGCTACGGTGCGGCCATGGCGGCGAAGAAGGCCGAGCAGGCGCTCGTGGACCAGTGGCGGGACATCCTGGCGCTGCACGCCCGCACACAGTGCGAACTGGACCGCGCGCTGCATCAACACGGCTTGTGCGGCAGTGACTTCGAGGTACTGGACGTGCTCGCGGTCGGCGAGTGCGCGCAGCGCGTGCAGGAGATCGCCGAGCATGTCCATCTGAGCCAGAGCGCGTTGTCCCGGCTGGTCGCGCGCCTGGAGAAGGACGGCCTCGTCGGTCGCCATATGTGCCCCGAGGACCGGCGCGGTGTGAAGGTCGCGCTCACGGAGAAGGGGCGCGCGCTGCACGGCGAGGTGCTGCCGGTGCAGCGCGCGGTGCTGACGAGGATGCTCGCCGACTGACCCCTGTCCGGCGTGGGTTCTAGGTCACGGCGGACGTCTCCCGCCACAGCGCGGCCACCGAGGTGTCACCGGTCACGTCCGGGAACGGCACCCGGTTCCACAGCGACAGGTACAACTGAGCGACGGGACCGGTCACTTCGCAGTCCGCCGGGTCGGTGTCACCCCGCACGGCGGCCGGCGGGCCCTGTGACAGTCGTACGGTCCACACCGCGTCGTCCGTGTCGGCCGCCCGCACCCGCAGGACCCGCGGCTCGGCGCTGCGGACCCGGCTCTTGGCACGGGCGTGGAAGCCCAGCAGCAGCTCGTCGATGCCGTCGGCCGCGAAACCGGGGCCCGTGACGGTCGGCGTACCACCGCGTGCCGCCTCCGCGTCGAAGCGGTGGATCGTCGTCTCGTGCGCCTGCCTGCGGGCCCAGAAGGCGAGCGGGGACGGCGCGGGCAGGAAGTGCCAGCACTGGACGTCGAGTTGGGCGGCGGTGAGGGTGTCGACGAGGTGGCGGTGGCCGGCGCGGAACCAGGCCGTCAGCTCGGTGCCGTCGAGGTCGGGTGCCTTCGCGGGGGGCTGGAAGGCGGTGTGGCCCTCGGCGACGAACGCGGCCGCCCAGCGGTGCACCATCCCCGTGTGCCGCAGCAGATCGCGCACCTGCCACTCCGGGCAGGTCGGCACCTTGGCGTCGGTCCCGGCCCGCTCGGCCGCCTCGGCCAGCAGCTCGCCCTCCTGGTCCAGGACGTGGATGAACTCGGAAGTCTCCAAGCGGCCGAGTGTGCCCGATGGAGTGCGGTCGAAGGGTAGTGGCCGTAAGGGTTTCGTCATCGGTTCAGGGATGCCGTACGCCTCGGTGATCGGTTGGAATGGGAGCCGACAGGAACTCTCAGGAATCGGGGGAAGCTCATGGGGCGGGTACGGAAGTCGCTGATCGTCGGGGTGCTGGTGGTGGCCGTGGTCGGGGGCGGGTTCGGGCTGTACTGGTTCCAGCCGTGGAAGCTGTGGCAGGACGAGACGGTGGACGAGGCTCTGCCCGTCGCGGTGGGGACCTCCGCGCCATCCGCGACCGCGGATCCGTCCGCGCCATCCGCGACCGCGGATCCGTCCGCGCCGGCCGGTCCGCGGATCCTGGCCCGCGGCGAGCTGATCAGCCAGGAACACGACACCTCCGGCACTGTGAAGCTCGTCCGGCTGGCCGACGGATCCCATGTCGTCCGGCTGGAGAACCTCGACACCAGCAACGGCCCCGACCTGCGCGTCTGGCTGACCGACGCCCCCGTGAAGAAGGACACCGCCGGCTGGCGCGTCTTCGACGACGGGCGGTACGTCAGCCTCGGCAAGCTCAAGGGCAACAAGGGCAGCCAGAACTACGTCGTCCCGGCCGACCTCGACCTGACGCAGTACAGCAGCGTCAGCATCTGGTGCGACCGGTTCGATGTCTCCTTCGGAGCCGCGGAGCTGGCGCAGGCCTGAGCCTCAGGCGGCGAGCTCCTTTCGGATGTGGTCCAGCATGAACGCGGAGGACTCCGGGGCCCGTTCCTCCCACGCGAACACAGGCCGTGGCCACCGGACGAGCCACGGTGGTTGGAGGTGTCCGCGATGTGCACATGCCGGAGCTTGTCGCCCGCGTAGCGCGGCATCGCCGCGATGTCCGCCGTCGGATCCGGGCCCGACAGGTGGAAGGAGTGCGGGGCGCCGGCAGTGATCCTGCTCGGTCCGGGCGCGGAGGCGGCGGACCTCGACGCCCTCGGCGGACGTACCGCCGTCGTGGCGGTCGGGCGGCGGGCGCCCGGCGCCCGCGTCGACAGCGTCCGCACCGCCGAGAGCAAGGGCAGCCGCCAAGCCATGGACCTCGTCGAGTTGGGGCACCGCCGCATCGTGCGCATCGACGGCGGTGGCGGGCCCGGCTCGGCGGAGCGGCGCCGCGCCTACCGGCCCGCGATGCGCCGCCACGGCCTGGAGGACGAACTGCGGGTCCTCCCCGGCGACCACACCGAGCAGTCCGGCATCGCGACCGTCCTCCTGTTCCTCACGGCACGGGAGCGCGGCCGTCCTCTGCCGACGGCGGTCCTGGCGGGCGACGACCGTTGCGCGAGGGGCCTGTTGATGGCACTGACCAGGGAAGGCGTGGAGCCACCCCGCGACCTGTCCGTCGTCGGCTACGACGACAGCCACCTCTCCCACCCGATGCCGGTCGGCCTCACCACGGTCCGGCAGGACGCCCTGGGCGACCCGGATGCCGTTCCTCGTGCGGCGGTGCTGGAACCGAACGAGCGGGCGGCCGCCGGAGGGGACGGCCTGAGTGCCGCCGTACGTGCAGGGCGTCAGCCGGTCGCCGCGTTCCGGGTCGTGAACCCGATGGCTGCCGCGACGGCTGCCAGGACGGCGACGCTGGTCAGGGCCGTGGGCAGGGAGGACCACTCCGCCATGAAGCCGATCGCCGGGGGCCCGAGGAGCATGCCGCCGTAGCCGAGGGTGGAGGCGGTCGCGACGCCGCTCGGTCCGGCGAGCGCTCCGGCGCGCTCGATGGCGACCGGGAACAGGTTGGCGAGGCCGAGTCCGGTGATGGCGAAGCCAACGAGCGTCGCCCACACGGAGGGGGAGAGGGAGCCGAGGAGCATGCCGGCGGCTGCGGTGGCGCCACCGACCACGACGGTACGGGTGCGACCGAGCCGCTGGAGCAGTGTCGAGCCCGTCAGCCGGCCGACTGTCATGGCGAGCGCGAAGCAGGAGTAGCCCGCCGCCGCGAGGCCAGGTGAGGCGTCCAGGTCCTGTTCGAGGTGCAGGGCGCCCCAGTCGGCCATGGCGCCCTCGCCGTACGCCGTGCACAGGGCGATCAGTCCGAAGACGGTGACGAGTCCACGGGTACGGCGGTCCAGGCGCCGTGGGCTCGCTTCACGGGGTCGCGCCACCTGCGGCAGTTCGGTCCGCAGGAGCGCCCGCCCCGCGAAGAAGGTCACCAGGAGTCCGACGACGGTGAGGCCGAACAGATGCCGCGTGGGGGAGAGGCTTCCGGCGACCAGTCCACCGAGGCCCGCGCCCGCCATTCCGCCCAGGCTGAACGCCGCGTGGAAGCTGGGCATGATCGGCCGCCGGAGCGCGGTGACGAGGTCGACGGCGGCGCTGTTGAAGGCCACGTTGATGCCGCCGTACGCGGCGCCGAACAGCAGGAGCACGGCGGTGAGGGCGGGGACGGAGTGGGTGAGCGGCGGCAGGGCGACGCTGAGGGAGAGCAGGACCGCGCAGACGACGGTCACCTGGTGGTTGCCGTAGCGGCGGCAGAGACGGCCGGTGAGCGTCATGGTGACGACCGCCCCCGCGGAGACGCCGAGGAGGGCGAGTCCGAGGGCGCCGGCGGAGGCGTTGACCTGCTCCTTGATGGCGGGGATGCGGACGACCCAGCCGGCGAAGATGAAGCCGTCGAGGGCGAAGAAGAGGGTGAGGATGATCCGGAGTCGGGTGAGGGCGTTGCCCGGCACGACGTGGTGCGGTCGGGTTTTGTTTATTGGCGGCACAAAATCAGGCTAGGTCGGATGCGGGGTGGGAGCAAGGGCCGCCCGACGGCGCCCGGCATGCCGTGCCGGTCCCGGCGCGCGGCCGGCCCGGCTCACAGCGTGGCCGGGCTCGCCGTGTCGTCCGTGGCTACGGCGCCGTCGACGCCCGGGCGTCGACCGTCCAACAGGCCGCGGTGAAGCGGACTTCGGTGCCCTGCATATACGGGTCGAAGGCGGTGCGGACCGTCTCGATGACGCGAGGCCGGATCTGTTCGTCCACCTCGGGGAGGACCAGGCCGAGTGGACCGAACCGGGTGAAGTAGCCCACCAGCTCACTCGCGGGCAGGGCGCAGGACAGTTCGACCGGCCGGATGCCGATCTCTGCCCAGCCGCTCTCGGTCAGGACGCCGCGGATCCTGTCCGGGTCCGCGAAGGCGAACTGGCCCGGCCCGTCCGGCCGTCGGGCCGGGAGGTCCGGCACAAGGGGTGCCGCGGCGCGTTCGGCCGTCGTCATGAACGGATTCTCCGCGGCGCCGCGCCAGGCGACGAACCGCAGCGGGGCCTCGTCCTTGGCGGCCCGCCGAAGATTGGCGAAGGCGCGGACGGGGTCGCTGAAGAACATGACGCCCAGACGCGAGATGACGGCGTCGAATGCGGCGGGCTCGAACGCGTGCTGCTCCGCGTCGGCCAGGATGAAGGACGCCGACGAGCCCTCCCGCGCCGCACGTTCCCGGGCGGCGGTGATCATCGGCTCGGAGATGTCGATGCCGACGGCACGACCGGTCGGACCGAGCCGCCGTGCGACGGCCAGCGTGGTGCCGCCGGTGCCGCAGCCGACGTCGAGCACATGGTCCGCGCGCTCGGCGGACACCCCCTCGACGAGCAGTTCCTCCAGCGGCCTGAGCATTCCGTCCAGCAACTCCTGTGCCTCGGCCCAGGCGTGGCCGGCACGCTTCCAGCGAGCCGCCTGGTCCTCGTCGGTCAGGTGCTTGATGTCCATGATCGTCTCCTGTGCTTGCCGTCGGCAGCGGGCATGACAGCGTGCTGCTTCAAGTCGACTTGAGGTCAAGAGGATGACGGACCCGGACATCGCAGAGGTGGCCTGACGCGCGGGCGTTCCCGCCTCGACCCTGCGGTTCTACGAGGACAAAGGGCTGACGCTTCGACCCTGCGGTTCTACGAGGACAAAGGGCTGACGCCTCGACCCTGCGGTTCTACGAGGACAAAGGGCTGACGCTTCGACCGGCAGGCGGGGTCTGCGCCGCCGTACGATCCCGCCGTACTGGAACGCCTCGCGCTGCTCGCGGTGGGGCGTACCGCCGGCTTCTCCCTCGACGAGATCGCGCACATGTTCGCGCCGGACGGACAGCCGCGCATCGACCGCCGGATGCTCGCCTCCAAGGCGGACGAGTTGGAGCGGCGAATCCGCGAACTGGGCGTCCGGCGCGACTCCCTCCGGCACGCCGCCGCCTGCCCCGCCCCCGAGACACCTCGAATACCCCACCTTCCGCCGCCTGCTCAAGGCCGCGGCGTCCGGCGCGGTCGCCCCGCCGAGGAGGCGGGCTCCGGGCACGACGTGGACGCCCATTACGTTGAGTGAGGGCTTGTGACGCCACTGGAGCCGGACGGGTCTGCCTGCTGACTGTGCGGCCCCCGCCCGAGGTGCGACGCTGGAGGGGCAGGTATCCGCCGAGGGGACTCGGGAGGGTGCGATGGGACGTGATGTGCCGGCCCTGGTGTTCACGCGGGAGGACCGCCGTCGGTACCGGGAGAAGATGCACACCTGCCTCGATGTGCTGGCCCAGATGCTGCGCGAGTCGAGTTTCGAGAGCGAGCGTCCCCAGGTCGGCCTGGAGATCGAGCTCAATCTGGTGGACGACGACGGCCTGCCGGCGATGCGGAACACCGAGGTGCTCCAGGCCATCGCCGACCCTGCCTGGTCGAGCGAGCTGGGCCGGTTCAACCTGGAGATCAACATCCCGCCCCGGCGGCTGACGGCCGGTGGCCCCGGCTCCTGGGAGCAGGCCATCCGCGAAGCGCTCAACCACGCCGAGGAACGCGCCTCGGCCGTGGGCGCGCATCTGATCATGATCGGCATTCTGCCGACCCTGGGGGAGTCGGACGTGGACGAGTCCGCCCTGTCCGGTGATCCCCGCTACCGGCTGCTCAACGAGCAGATCTTCGCGGCGCGGGGCGAGGACCTGCGGATCACCGTGGACGGCGTGGAGCAACTGTCGACGTACGCCGACACCATCACCCCCGAGGCCGCCTGCACCAGCACCCAGTTCCACCTCCAGGTCTCACCGAAGGACTTCGCCGACTACTGGAACGCGGCCCAGGCCGTCACGGGGGTGCAGGTCGCCCTGGCCGCGAACTCGCCGTTCCTCTTCGGCAGGGAGTTGTGGCGCGAGACCCGTATCCCCCTGTTCGAGCAGGCCACCGACACCCGCCCCCAGGAGATCAAGGCGCAGGGAGTACGGCCCCGGGTGTGGTTCGGGGAGCGCTGGATCACCAGCGTCTTCGACCTGTTCGAGGAGAACGTGCGCTACTACCCGGCGCTGCTGCCGCTGTGCGACGACGAGGACCCACAGGAGGTGCTCCACAGTAGCGGCGTTCCCCAGCTGGGCGAACTGACGCTGCACAACGGCACGATCTACCGGTGGAACCGCCCCGTCTACGCCGTCACCGACAGCGGCCCGCACCTGCGTATCGAGAACCGTGTCCTGCCCGCAGGACCCACCGTCGCCGACATCATCGCCAACGGCGCCTTCTACTACGGGCTGACCCGCGCCCTCGTCGACGAGGACCGGCCGATCTGGACGCGGATGTCCTTCTCGGTCGCCGAGGAGAACCTCCACACCGCGGCCCGCGACGGCATCGACGCCCGCCTGTACTGGCCCGGCACGGGCGAAGTACCGGTCACAGAACTGGTGTTGCGGCGGCTGCTGCCGCTGGCCCACCGGGGCCTTGAGCTGGCCGGCATGGACGCGGAGTGGCGCGAGCCGCTGCTCGGCATCATCGAGCAGCGCTGCGTCACCGCCCGCAACGGCGCCCTGTGGCAGGCGGAGACGGTCCACCATCTGCAGAAGGCCGGTACCCCCGACCGGGGTGAGGCGCTGCGGCGGATGACCGCGGCATACATGGACTACATGCATCTGAACGCCCCCGCACACACCTGGCCCGTGGACTGACCCCGGCGGCCTCAGTGGGCGACCCGTGGTCACGCCCTTGTCATCGGCTCGGCGTCCGGGTGTCGTCGGCGGGGGATCCAGGGCCAGGGCGGGCCAGGTCGCGGGGGGTTGGACTCCCGGGACCGCTCCGGGGCTGCCGCGAGATGGTGTTGCAGGTCGATGTGCCGGAACTGGTGCACCGCTCCGGCCTGCCGGAGCACACCGCGGTGTGCGTGGGCGTCGGTGAGGAAGGCCGTCAGGTCGCGGGGGAGATGCCGGCGGGCGGCCAGGTGGTGGCGGGTGGAGGGTGTAGTACCACCAGGCGTTGCGGCTGAGGGCCGCGGCCAGACCGATGGTGAGGCCGTAGGCGATACCGCGGTCGAGGATGTGCGCCGGCGTCATCGCGATGGGGCGTCCGTCGGTGGTGCCGCGGCCCAGGCCGTAGGAGAGCCCGTCCTGGGCCACGTAGTCGATGCCGTAGCAGAGGGTGAAGGCGGCGGCGATTGCTGTTCCCACGGCGATCCACAGCCGGCCGAGGATTCTGCGGTCCTGCTGGAGGAGTGTGACCGGGTCCGTCGGGGCGGTGAGGTCGGCCGGCTTTCCGGTGAGGCCGTGGGCGACTCCGGCCGCGAGGCCGGACGCGCACGAGAAGGCGAGCATGGTGCTGACCGGATGGGAGGACGCCGGGGTGAGGAGCGACTGGAGCCTGAGGACCGCCCAGTGGGTGACGCCGACGGCGCAGCCGCCGGCGAGACCCGTCCCGAGATGGAGCACACCGACCCGATGAGTCCGCCCACCAGTCCCCATGGCGGGATTCTCGGGGCGCGGACCCACCGGACGCGCTGGAACAGGGACTTCGCCCCACGGATGAGTGACGTCGGGGCGGGGGTGACTTCGGGGCGGGGGCCGCGTCGGATCCAGCCGCGGGTCTCCTACGAGGTCGGCGCCTCCCGGGACCGGTCCGACACCCCTATCTCCAGGAACGCCGTCTTCGTCGTCCCGAGGTACTCCAGGGTCGAGCGGTCGAAGACCCAGGTGTGGTCGCCTGTCGAGGCGTCCGTGTAGGTCAGGCCGATGCCCTTGCGGCCGGCGGCGTCCTGGGTTTCGGGGTCGACTCGGATGCCGGGGATCTGCGCCGCCGTTCGGTAGAGGGCCGCGCTGAGGTCGGGGAGGAGGGTGGCCTCTTCAAGGACGGTCTCGATGTACTCGAAGACGGCCTCCTCCTGGCTGGACTCCACGTCGTTCGTATCGCTGTACAGCTTCTTCCGCAGGGCTTCGGGATCGGTGGGCAGGGACTTCAGTTCGCGGAAGGCGAGGTACGGCGCGCCGTAAACCGGCCCTTCGACCCGTTGGGAGGTGTCGGGGGCCGTGGTCGAATCGGCGTCGGACGGCAGCGGGTCCACGCGGATCCAGCCGTCGCGCTTGCCGTCGACCGCCTGCCAGTCCTCGCGCTGCACGGCGTCGCGCATCACATGCCTGCTGATGCCGAGGACGGAGCCGGCGCCTCGGGACTTGGTGTAGATGTACTGGTCGTCCCGTACCTTGATCGCCGGGCGTTCGGCGGCCACCGTGGCGATCCGGTCCAACAGCTGTACGGCTTCCCGGCGTTGGGCCGCGGTGACGGGGGCGGGCCGGGTCTCGTCGTCCATGGCCACCACTCCCCAGGTCACCACCGCGGCCAGCGCCAGGGGCGCCGCGAGCAGGGCGATCCGCCGACGGGGGGAGTGGGGGCGCTCCAGGAGTTCACGGGCGGTCGGTTTCGGCGTCGGGGACTGTTCTTCGGTGAGCTGGCGCATCAGGTGCTCCTTGAGGACGGCGTGGCGGTCCTGCGGGAGCACCGGGTTGCCCGGAGCGGGCAGCAGCTCGGCCAAGTCGTCATGTCCGGCGGGCTGTTCGCGGCGTCGCGGGTGGGTGTTCATCGCTTCTTCTCCTGCGGGGACCGAGCCGCCTGATGGCGGCTGCCCGGTATCTGTCCGTTCGCCGGGGGGCGTTGCGTCCCGCTCGGCCGTGCCGCCTGGTCGAGTTCGAGCTCGGTGAGACTGCGCAGCCGTTTTCGGGCGCGCGAGAGTCTGGCGCGTACGGTGCCGACGGCCACGCCCAGCGCCTCCGCCGCCGAGGCGGCGTCCAGGCCCTCCCAGACGCAGAGCGTGAACACCTCCCGCTCGCCCCGGCGCAGTCGGCTCAACGCCTTGTGCGCGGCGGCCAGTTCCTCGGCGTCGGCCAGGCGCTGGGTCACCTCGTCCGCGAAGTCCGGTACGGGGGTGGCGGGTGGCAGTCGGGCGAGTGCGGTCTGATGGCGTCGGGCGGCTCGCGAGGTGTTGCGCAGGACGTTCGTGGCGATGCCGAGCAGCCAGGGGCGCAGGCTGTCGCCGTCCGGGAGCACGCGTTCGCGCAGCCGCCAGGCCTCCAGGAAGGTCAGTGACACGATGTCGTCGGCCGTCGCCCAGTTGCCCGTCACCCGTACGGCATGCCGGTGCACCGCCGACGCGTGCTCGTCGAAGAGTTGCCCGAACGCGTCCGGATTCCCGGCCCGTATGCGGGCGCGCAGTGAGAGTTCCACACTGTTCCCTGTCCTGGGCGGGGGGTGCGCTGCGGTGATGCGCGTCACATGGGCAGCGTGCCGTGGTCGTTCATCGGCTCAACTTAGTGCGGCGAGTGAACTCATGGCCTCAGGGGCGTCGGCAGAGGGGTCGTCCGCTGCTTCGGCGGGCCCCTGGACACGTTCCGGGAGTGGTGCGCGGCCTCCGGACCACCCGCGTCCGGCATGTCCTCACCCGCCCGCCCATGCCCTCGTCGAAGCGGCTCTGACCTGGTGTTTTCCTGGATTCCGCCTAGGCTGGGGAGGTCTGCCGGACACCATAGGGGTCTTCGTGAGTGGAGAAGGCGCGGGTACGCCGCTGCCCGTTCCTCAACCGGGGCCTGCGGATCTCGCTGACCGACGAACGCCCGGCGGACGAGGCCCGAATGGTGCTGTTCCGGTTCCCGGAGGGAGTGCGGGACTTCGTGGCCACCCTCGACGCGGAGACGGGGTCGGCCATCGATCCGGACGTCATCGGCTTCGTGCGGGAGGACCCGAAGATGGCGGGGACGATGGAGGTGGCCCTGCTGTGGAGCGGCTCCCGCGAGGAGCGCATACGCGGCTTCGTCAACAGCCGGGCCACTCCCCAGGGCGGCACGCACGTCGACGGCTTCCGAGACGGAGTTGCGGCCGCGGTCACCGGGTACGCGCGGGAGAAGGGGTTGCCGGTGGCGGACCCCGATTCCTGCGCCGATCGGCTCGGCGAGGGTCTTACGGCCGTTGTGTCGGTGAAGCTCGACCACCCCGAATTCCTCGGCGCCACGCGCGGGCTGCTGGGCAACCCCTACGTACGGGAGTGTGTCGGGGAGGCCGTCCGGGAGCGCCTCGGCACCTGGTTCGCGGACCACCCGGAGCGGGCCGCTGAGGTCGTCGACCGCATGACCGACATCCACGAGAGGGTGATGACCGCATGAACCGTCGTACGAAGGCCGTCATCGGTACGGCGCTGACCGCCTCGCTCCTCACCGGCGGTACCGCGCTCGCCGATGCCCGCGGCTGGTGGCCGGGGCCGAAGGACGTGCGCGTGATGCTGCCCGACGGGCAGTCCAACCCGGCCATCGCCAGCGGCGTGGCGACGGGCGGGGAAGTGGCCCTCTACCAGAGCAGCGGTCTTGGTCCGTCCGCGCTCAACCCCGCGGCGCCGGACGGGAGTCCGGAGCGCTGGACCGACCCGTCGCTCACCGAGGGCGCCCAGGGTGTCACGGTCACCGAGGCACAGGCGCTCGTGGTGCTGCGCAACATCAGGACCAATCTGGAGGCCGCGGGCCTCACCCCGGCCGACGTCATCACGATGAAGTGCTGCCTGATGAAGCCGCCCGGCGCCGAGACCGCCGACTACGCGGGCTGGAACCGTGCGTACCGGCAGTATTTCGACTGGCATGGGGTCAGCCGTCAGTTGCGGCGCGACGGGTGCTGCGACGCCACATCAGGTCACTTGTCCCGGACTCTTGACTCGGAATGAGCCAGTCGCCATCCTCGACCCACACATTGGGCTGGCCATGACAATGCCGTCATGCCGTTCCAGGAGGGTGGGTCCATGGCTCGACTCCCGTACCGCAGGCGCAAGGACGTCACCGTCGCGTCGCTGCTCCTCCTGGTCCTGGCCCTGCTGCTCGGTCCAGTGCCGAGCTCGGCGGCCGGGACCGAGTGGTGGCTGCCGACGGCCCGGCCGGCACCGGACTCCCAGATCAACGTCACCGGCGAGCCGTTCACCGGCACCAACGCCCAGGGCGAGGTGCGCGGCTTCGCCGACACTCACAACCACCTGTTCTCCAACGAGGCGTTCGGCGGCCGGCTCATCTGCGGCAAGACATTCTCCGAGGACGGTATCGCCGACGCCCTCAAGGACTGCCCCGAGCACTACCCCGACGGTTCCCTCGCCGTCTTCGACCTCATCACCAACGGCGGCGACGGCAAGCACGACCCGGTCGGCTGGCCCACCTTCAAGGACTGGCCCGCCAATGACTCACTGACCCACCAGCAGAACTACTACGCCTGGGTGGAGCGCGCCTGGCGCGGCGGCCAGCGGGTCCTGGTCAACGACCTCGTCACCAACGGCGTGATCTGCTCGGTCTACTTCTTCAAGGACCGCTCCTGCGACGAGATGACGTCGATCCGCCTTCAGGCCAAGCTGAGTTACGACCTCCAGGCCCACATCGACAAGATGTACGGCGGCACCGGAAAGGGCTGGTTCCGGATCGTCACCGACAGCACCCAGGCCCGCAAGGTCATCGAGCAGGGCAAGCTGGCGGTCATCCTCGGCGTCGAGACCTCCGAACCGTTCGGCTGCAAGCAGATCCTCGACATCGCGCAGTGCAGCAAGGAGGACATCGACAAGGGCCTGGACGAGCTGTACAACCTGGGCGTGCGCAGCATGTTCCTGTGCCACAAGTTCGACAACGCGCTCTGCGGTGTCCGTTTCGACTCGGGCTCGCTCGGCACCGCCATCAACGTCGGCCAGTTCCTGTCGACGGGCACCTTCTGGAAGACGGAGCAGTGCACCGGCCCGCAGCGCGACAACCCCATCGGCAACGCCGCGGCGGCCGCGGCGGAGGCGAAGCTCCCGGCCGGCGTGGCCGTGCCCTCGTACGCCAGTGGCGCGCAGTGCAATGTGCGCGGACTGACCGAACTCGGTGAGTACGCGGCACGGGGCATGATGAATCGCGGGATGATGCTGGAGATCGACCATATGAGCGTCAAGGCCGCCAGCCGGGTGCTCGACATCTTCGAGGCCGAGTCCTACCCCGGCGTGCTCTCCTCGCACAGCTGGATGGACAGGGACTGGACCGAGCGGGTCTACGGCCTCGGCGGCTTCATCGGCCAGTACATGCGCGGCTCGGAGGGCTTCATCGAGGAGGCCGGGCGCACCGAGGCCCTGCGCGACAAGTACGGCGTGGGCTACGGCTACGGCACCGACATGAACGGCGTCGGCGGCTGGCCGGGACCGCGCGGAGCGGACGCCCCGAACAAGGTGACGTACCCCTTCAAGAGCGTCGACGGCGGCTCCCTCATCGACAAGCAGACCACCGGACAGCGCACGTGGGACCTCAACACCGACGGCGCCGCCCACTACGGTCTCGTCCCCGACTGGATCGAGGACATCCGCCGCGTCGGCGGCCAGGAAGTGGTGGACGACCTCTTCCGGGGCGCCGAGTCCTATCTGGACACCTGGGGAGCCTCCGAGCGGCACCAGTCCGCCGTGAACCTCGCCAATGACGCGCCCGCGACGGCCAGTTCGGCGGAGTGGAACCCGTTCACCAGCTATGCGCCCGGCCGGGCCGTCGACGGTGACCGGGGCACTCGCTGGGCCAGCGACTGGAGCGACGACCAGTGGCTGCGGATCGACCTGGGCGCCACTCACCGGGTGGGCAGGGTCACCCTCGACTGGGAGCGCGCCTACGGCAAGGCGTACCGCGTCGAACTCTCCACCGACGGTCAGAGCTGGAGGACCGCCTGGTCCACCACCTCCGGCGACGGCGGCCTGGACACCGCCCGGTTCACCGGGACACCCGCCCGCTACGTCCGCGTCCTGGGCCTGGAAGGCGGTACCGATTGGGGGTACTCCCTGCGCGAGGTGAGCGTCCACAGCAACTGAAGCCCGGTACGAGCACGAGGGACACGCACATGGCACGCATGCCGTCGGCAGAACGGCGCCTGCAGCTGACGGAAGCGGCGATCAGGGCGATGGCCCGGGACGGCGTCGCCAGGACGACGACCCGGTCCATCGCCGCCGAGGCCGGCGTGTCCCTCAGCGTCTTCCACTACTGCTTCGACTCCAAGCAGGCCCTGGTCGAGTCCGTCATCACGACGATCACCGACCACTACGTGACCCTGGTGAAGCAGGCCCTGGTCCCCAGGGCCACGCTCCAGGAGACCGTCCGGGCGGGGCTCCAGGCGTACTGGGACCATGTCCGCGCCCACCCCGACGAGCACATGCTCACCTACGAACTGACCCAATACGCCTTGCGCCAACCGGGGTTCGAGCATCTGGCCCGGCGTCAGCACGAGCTGTACCGCGACACGCTCGCCGAGCTCATCGAGCAGCTGGGCCGGACGATGGATCTCCGACTGCGGGTGCCCGTACCGGTGTTGGCGCGCTATCTGGCCGCGATGACCGACGGACTCACCCTGAACTACCTGGTGTTGGGCGACGAGGAGGCCTGGGCCGGGGTGCTCGACACGGTCATCGCGCACATCGCGGGGCTCGTCGACGCGTCATGACGGATCGTCGACCCACGTGAGCATCAGCGCCTCGCGCTCCTCGCGGCCGGGGTTGGCCTCGCCGACGCGGTCGCGGCGCCACAGGAGGAGGTCGTCGAGGGGGGTGCGGCCGTCGACGAGCCGGTTCAGCAGAGTGCGGGAGAGCTCGTACTCCACCGGGCCGTAGATCCCTCCGGCGATGGGCGTCAGGACGCTCACCTCGACGGTCTCCTCGGCGGTCCCGATCCGTACCGTGAACGCCGGCGGCAGCTCCCCTTCGCCGGTCAGCGCGACGACCACCGCGTCCAAGGCCTGGGAGACCAGGCGGCGGGAGGCGGGCCGTACGGGCACGTCGGCGACCTCGATCCGCCGCACCTCGTCCCAGCTCCAGGACCGCCCGTGCTCGGTCCCCGATGCCTCGACACCGTCCTTGGACAGCCGTACTCCGGCCGCTGTCCCCACCGGCTCGGCGCCTATGTACACCGAGTCCTCGGTGATCCAGAACAGGCCGGCCATGGCCATGCGTTCCTCCTCGTGCTTGTCTCGGCGTGTGAGACGACGGGAGGGAGTGCCTGGTTGCACCTTTACGGCTCAGCGGGGCAGCCAGTCGTCGAGGGCGTCGATGAGACGGTCGAGGGCGGGCTCCTCGGTGGAGCGGTCGGTGACGACCGTACGGCCGTCGATGCGCAGGGTGTACTGGAACTTGTCCTTCGCGTCCATGTCTCTGGTGAAGTTCGGGACTTCGGCCAGGGCGGGGTCGCCGAGCAGGGTGCGCAATTCGGTGAACTGGGCCTTCGTGGTGCGGCGGACGTTCGGCTCGCCCTTCTCGCTGGTGCAGACGGTGCCGTCGGTGCGGAGGATCACCGTCTGGTGGACGCCGGCGAAGCCCCCGGTGACGGTCATGACGACGAGGTTCGGGTCGGAGCGGCCGATGGTGGGGACGGGGGTCCGGGGCTTGGAGGCCTGCTTGGACGGGGCCGCTGTGGGCTTGTCGGTCGAGGGTGAAGGGGAAGGCTCGGTGACCTTCGGGGCCGCCGCGTCCGGGCCGTCGGCGCAGCCGGACAGAGCGGCCATGGACACCAGCGCCGCCATCGCGGCCGTACGTCGTCCGATCACCGTTACAGGGTGTCCGCGCGCTCGGGGTCGAGGGCGAGGGAGACGATCCGGCCGCCGATGTTGGCCGGTCCGACGCTCTTCCAGCGGCCGCCCACGGTGGGCAGTGGGCGGGCCTCGGCCGGGGCGAGATCGTGGGCGCGCCGGGGTATCGACTCGCCCGGCAGGGTCTTCTGGAGGTAGCGGTACTCCGCTGGTGCGGCCGGGCCCCTCACCGGCCGGTACACATCGGTCGGCGGTGGCGGTGGCGGTGGCGGTGGCGGTGGCGGAGGCGGAGGCGGTGGCGCCGCGGACGCCGGTGCCGCGAGCAGGGCGGCTCCGGTGACGGTGGCGAGCACGAGCGACAGCAGACCTCTGCCCATGAAGACCCCTTCGTAGCCATGGCCGCGTCAATCGGCAACGACGGTACGGGAGAGGTGAGTTGATCGGTAAGGCGCCGTCCGGAAGCGGAACATCCGAAACATGTCGTTCCTTTACGAGCGACGGTCTTGACAGTCTGCGTGCGGTTTCGCCACGTTTGATCCTTGCCGAACCGTTCCGATCTCGGTCGCGCGGGGCGGCACTGAAGGGCGTGACGCGCACCGCGCGTCGCAGGGGGGAACTTGGGGGGAGCGGTCGCCCATGCGATCCACGAGCACCACAGACACGCAGATAACCGTCCACAGACCCGACGAACTGAGCGACCCGCTGCGTGCGGCCTGGCACCGGGCGATGGACGAGGCGCCCGAGTACGCCAACCCGTTCCTGGCACCGGAGTTCGCCGTCGGGGTCGGTGCGCACCGGGGCGGGGTGGAGATCGGCGTCCTGCACGAACACGGCGAGCCCGTCGGCTTCCTGCCCTACGAACGCAACATCCTGGGCGTCGGCCGGGCCATCGGACTCGGCCTCTCCGACCGCCAGGCCCTGGTGCACCGGCCCGGGGTCATCTGGGACACCGAGGAACTGCTGCGCGGCTGCGGTCTCGCCAGCTTCGAGTTCGACCATCTCGTCGAGGAACAGAAGCCGTTCAGCCGGTACGTCACCGGCATGTTCGCCTCCCCGGTGATCGACCTGGAACCCGGCGACGGCGACTACGCGCAGTGGCTGCGGTCCACCTACCCGGGTCAGGCCAAGACGACGCTGAAGAAGGAACGCCGACTGGGGCGCGACATCGGAGAGGTGCGGTTCGTCTTCGACGAGCGGGACCCGAAGGTGTTACGCCGGCTCATGGAGTGGAAGTCCGCCCAGTACCGCAGGACCGGCCGCATGGACCGGTTCGCCCGGCCGTGGATCGTGGACCTCGTGGACCATCTGTTCCGGCTGCGCGAGGAGCACTTCACCGGCGTGCTGTCCGCTCTCTACGCCGGTGACCGTCCCGTGGCCGCGCACTTCGGGCCGAGGTCACGGACGGTCCTCGCGGCCTGGTTCACCGCCTATGACCCGGAGTTCCACTACTACTCACCCGGGCTGATGATGCATCTGCGCACCGCGGACGCGGCGGCCCGGCACGGGGTGCGGCTGATCGACCTGGGGCGGGGCGACAAGGAGTACAAGGACTGGCTCAAGACGCGCGAGCTGCGGGTGGGTGAGGGGTTCGCGACCCGGCCCCACCCGGTGGCGGCGGCGCACCGGATGTGGCGCAGACCCGTGCGCGGACTGCGGAACACCGTCCTCGCCCACCCCGGCCTGCGGGAACCCGCCGACCGGCTGCTGAAGACGGTCGGCGCGCTGCGCTCCGCGCGCAGCCACTGAGCCGGCCCCCTTTACGGCGACGGCCCACCGAGCCACACGGCTCACGGCGCCGACCGGCGCGCGGACACCTGCCGCGTCCGTCCACCCCTCGACGGAAGAAGTGACGATGCCGTACGGATCGCGGCTCGCCGCGACGATGACGCGGCGACTCGGACGCGAATGCGTCTACACGCCCTCGGCGCGGCTGGCCCTTTATCTGGCGCTGCGGCGCTGGTGCCGGCCCGGCGCCCGGGTGCTGATGTCGCCGGTGAACGACGACGTGATCCTCTTCGTGGTCCTGGCCGCCGGCTGCCGCCCGGTGCAGGCCCCCGTCTCCGTGTGGGACGGCAACATCGACCCGGCCGCCGTACCGGAGTCCACCTGGCGCACCATCGACGCCGTGCTGACCACCAACCTCTACGGCATCCCCGACCGCGTCCTGGAACTGCGCCGCCGCTGCGAGCAGTTGGGCATCCCGCTCATCGAGGACGCGGCCCACGCCATCGGCACCCATGTGGACGGGCAGCCGGTCGGCACCTTCGGGACCGCGGCCGCGTTCAGCCTCTCCAAACACGTGGCCGCGACGGCAGGGGGGTTCCTCGCCGTCGAGGACGCACGCACCCGGCGCGAGCTGGAACTGCTGCGCGACGATCTCCTCACCCCGCGCCGCCTGCGCGACGACCTGAATGTGACCCTGCGCCCCCTGGCCCGCTCCAGCGTCCGCACCCTGCGCCTGGTACGGCCCGTGTGGCGCACGATGCAACGCCTCGGACTCCTGGAGCGCGACGAGTTCCGGATGGCCCTGCACGCCCCGCGCCTGACGGCCTCCGCCCGCTCGGCGCCGAGCCTCACCGCCTACGAGCCCTGGATCCGCGTCGACCTGCACGGCTTCCGGGCCCGCCACGGCGCCCTGGTCCGCGGACAGCTGAACCTGCGCATGTCCCGCCTCGACGACGACCTCACCCGCCGCCGGGCCGGAGTCGCGCTGCTGACGGGCACCGCCTGGGCGTCCGCCGCCCTGCGCGAACGGGCCGTCCACGACGGACCCCTCCCGCTGTTCCGGGTCCCGCTCCTGGTCCAGGACCGCGACACCCTCCTGGACCGCCTGGTGGACCACGGCATGGTCTGCGGATACGTCTACGACCCACCGCTCGACGACTACGCGGGCGCCGAGTTCGTCGAACCGTCCCCCGACCCGTCCGCGGCCCGCTGGTTCGCCTCCCACGTCCTCCCGGCCGACCCCCTTCTGGCCCACCGGACGACCGGCGCCCTCACCCGCGAACGGGCGGCGACCGCGCACCCCTCGCTCCCGGCCGCCGTCAAGGACGCCACACCGCCCGCGCCCTTGGGACAGTAGAGGTCATGCTTCGGCGTGGACGGCGGTGTCCGACGGTTCGGCGGCGACGATGAACACGCCCTGTTCCGCACCGGAGGGCAGCGAGGCACGACGGACGAGGGTCTCCCAGTTCCCCGGCCAGACGGTGGTGTCGTCCCACAGGATCCCCTCCAGGAGCGCGCCCTCGAGCTTGGCGCCGCTGAGGTCCGCTCCCACGAAGTCGCTGCTCGCCCGCTCGACTTCGGCGACCGCCCTGGCCAGGGCGTCGGCCTGGTCGCAGCCCTGGGTCAGATCGTCGACGAGGTCCTGCGCGACGGTGTCGACGCCGAACAGACCGGCGGGAGAGGAGGTTTCGAGGCCGGCGATCGCCGGTTCCAGCTCCTCGTCGAGCAGTTGCCGGATGCGGCGCAGATCGTGCAGCAGCCGCTCGGCGGGCTCGGCGAGGGCCGACTCGACCGCCGTGAGGTAGTCGAGTCGAGGTGCCAGGCCATGGCCGCGCGCTGCTTGGCGGGAAGCTGCAGCAGCAGGGAGATCACCCGGCGCTCCTCCTCCCCGAGCTCGGCCGCGTGGGCGGGCGTCTGCCAGCGCAGCGAGGCCCGGGGCTCGGGCATCTCCGCATACGCGTCCTCGGGTTTGACCTGCTGGCTCACCCAGGACCGCCAGGCGACGGTGCGCAGCCACGCGCGCGGGTGGGTCAAGGACAGAGCGGGCGCGCACATCTGGGTGAACGCGTCCTGAGCGGCGTCCTGCGCCTCCGCCCAGGACGCGCCGTGCAGCAGCAGGAAGCGAACCAGCGCCGGGTACTGCTCGTGGTGGAGCGCCTCGGCGAGTTCGATGCCCGGTAAGGGCGCCGAGGTGGTCTCGACGTCGTGGGCGAGGCCGACCTCAGTACTGAGCGCGTCCTCCATGGCGCCCACCCCCGTCCCGGTGGGCCGGTGCTGGTCGCGCGGTGCAGCGGATCCGGTCGGTCTGTCCGGTCTCGGTGATGCGCGCTATCCCCACCTCGGCGTGCAGACGCCGCTGGGCGACCTTCACCAGGCCGTTGACGACGCTGACGGCCACGGTCACCACCGCTCCGACGATCACAGGATCCATTCCGTACTTTCCCCTTCCGGATGGCTTGCCCGGGTACACCCCGTGCCTCGCACGCACCACAACAGTGCTGATTCTTCCGGGAGTTGTGACATCTGCCTGGTCACGGCCGTGGTTCTGGGGGTCGGGGTGACCGCGGGACAGGGGTGCACCACGTGCCGGTGGACGGGGGATCGACGGGCACGGCGGCCTGGGAAAAAGCCTCGCCGATGTCCCTGCGAGGGGTTGTCCGGACAATGCCCGGGCGCCTAGGGTCTGGCTTCGAGAGCAAGCGCTTTCTGTTGGCATGTCCGTCGGCCGTTCGAGGAGCGCCGCATGTCCGTGTATTCCGGGGACCCCGTCCGCCGCCGCGTCGCCGTCGTCGGCACCGGTGCCATCGTCAGCGGCAGCCATCTGCCCGCGCTCACCGCCCACGCCGACCGCACGGAACTGGTCGCCGCCGTCGACGTGGACCCGGGCAGACTCGACGCCTTCCGGGAGCTCGCGGGCGGCGCGGTCACCGGCTATACGTCGGTCGACGCGATGCTGGACGCCGAACGCCCCGAGCTGGTGCTCATCGGCACCCCGCCCTCCCTGCACCGGGAGCAGACGGTGGCCGCGCTCAAGGCGGGCGCCTGGGTCCTGTGCGAGAAACCGCTCACGCTGTCCCTCGCCGAGTACGACGAGATCGCGGCGGCCGAGGAGGCGTCCGGGACGTACGCGTCCGTGATCTTCCAGCACCGCTACGGATCCGGGGCCGTGCACGCCCGCGAACTGATCGCCAAGGGTGAGCTGGGGACTCCGCTGGTCGCGCACTGCCAGACCACCTGGCACCGGGACACGGCGTACTACGCGGTGCCCTGGCGCGGCCGCTGGGCCGGCGAGGGCGGCGGCCCGACCATGGGTCACGGCATCCACCAGTACGACCTGCTGCTGCATCTGCTCGGCGAGTGGGACGAAGTGCGGGCCATGGCGGCGCGGCTGGTCCACGACACCGAGAGCGAGGACGTCTCCACCGCCCTGGTCCGCTTCGCGAACGGCACCCTCGCCACCGTCGTCAACAGCGTGCTGTCCCCGCACGAGGTGAGCCGCATCCGCGTCGACTGCGCGGACGCGACGGTCGAGCTCACCCATCTGTACGGGCACCGCAACGAGGACTGGGTCTACACCCCGGCCCCGCATGTCACCGCCGACCGCGCCGACGCCTGGCGCAACCCCGCCCCCGACGTTCCCAGCTCCCACACCGCCCAGCTCGGCGGCCTGCTCGACGCGTACGACGCGGGCGTACGGCCCCCGGGCAGCGGCCCCGACGCCCGGGCCACACTCGAATTCGCCGCCGCCCTGTACAAGTCGGCGTTCACCGGCCTGCCGGTCCGCTCCGGCGAGATCGCGCCGGGTGATCCTTTCTACGCGGCGATGCACGGAGATCACCCCGACTGGGCCCCCAAGGAGCGCGCATGAGCATCCGAGTCAGCCACGCGTACGGCGAGCACATCGCGGTCGCGGCGGCGAACGGCACGGAGATCCTCCGCTACGTCTACCGCCCCGACCCCGACGCCTTCGAGTCCCGCAAGCCGTACGCGCACCCGCTGCGCACCCTCGCCGGCCGGACGGTGACCGGATACCGGCCCAGCGACCACCGCTGGCACAAGGGCCTGCAGATGACCGCGAGCCATCTGTCCGGGCAGAACTTCTGGGGCGGCAACAGCTACGTCCATGGGGAGGGCTATCTGCGCCTGCCCGAGCGGGTCGGCTCGATGCGCCACGACGGCTTCCCCGAGTTCACGGTCACCGACGACCGGCTCGCCTTCACCGAGGAGCTGACCTGGGTGGGGAACGGCGGCGAGGAGTGGGCGCGCGAGACCCGCGGGCTCACCGTCCACTCCGTCGACGAGGAGGCGGGCGCCTGGGCCCTCGACTGGTCGATCGAGCTCACCAACACCCGCGCCGAGCCCCTTGCCTTCGGCTCCCCGACCACGGCGGGCCGCGAGATGGCCGGCTACACCGGACTCCAGTGGCGCGGTCCGCGTGACTTCACCGGCGGCACGCTCTTCGCACCCGGCACCGACTCCGAAAAGCTGATGGGCTCCCAGGGCCCCTGGCTCGCCTTCAGCACGGAGCACGACGACGTCGACGCGCACTCGACGATCGTCTTCGCGCACGCGCCGGAGAACCTGGACGCCATCCACGAGTCCCACTGGTTCGTGCGCTCCGAGCCCTTCCCGACCGTCGCCTTCTCCTGGGCGTTCTTCGAGGAGTTCGAGCTGCCGCCGGGCGAGTCCTTCGGCTACCGCTACCGGGTGGTGATCGCCGACGGGGCCTGGGACACCGAGCGGGTGGCCGCGCATCTGGAGGGCCTGCCGTGGTGAAGCCGGAACTGCCGCACCCGCTGCCCGGTGCCGTCGGCCTGTCCCACCTCAGCGCCTACGACTGGGAGTCGGCCGACGGCGTCTGCGGCGGCAGCCCGCATCTGCACCTGGTGTGCACCGAGGCGTACGTCGTCATCGGCGGCCGGGGCGCCGTACAGACCCTGAGCCCCGACGGCGACCGGGACATCCCACTGGAGCCCGGCTCGGTCGCCTGGTTCACGCCGGGCACTGTGCACCGTATGGTCCAGGACGGGAACCTGCGCATCACCGTGCTGATGCAGAACAGCGGCCTGCCCGAGACCGGGGACGCGGTGTTCACCTTCCCGCCCGAGGTGCTCGCCGACCCCGAGCGGTACGCGGCAGCCGCAACCCTCCCGCCCGGTACCGGAGTTGACACGGCCGAGGCCGCCCGGCGCCGCAGGGACCTCGCCGTCGAGGGCTACCTCGTCCTGCGCGAGGCCCTCGTCGCCGGCGACAACGGCCCGTACCTGGAGTTCCAGCGCGCCGCCGCCCGACTGGTCCGCGACAAGGTGCCGACCTGGCGCGAGCTGTGGCGGGCGGGGGCCCTGGCCACCGCCGAGCGCACCGGTGCCCAGCTCGACGCGCTGGCCGAAGGGGAACCCGCGTATCTCGGTGAGGCGACCGCGCACGAGGCGGCGCCGACCCGGCTCGGCGGGTTCGGGATGTGCGGCAGACGGGACGAGTACGCGCTGCCGGGGACGACGCTGCCGTACCGCGGGGAGTGACCCGTGCCAAGCCGTAGGGACGGGAGGCGGCCTCGGCGTGCCGTCGTGCAGTTCATGCGCGGTCGGCGCGGCCGCCCGGGAGGCCGTACGGGCCCCGGGCGGCCGCGCCCTGGTGCTGCTGACGGCGGTGGGGCCACGGGTCAGCGCGGGTCGTGGTCCCTGGGCAGGCGCACCGCTGCCTTCAGCCGTGTCAACCTCGGCGGGGACGGGGTCGCGATCCGGGCCGGCGCCCGCCGTGACGAGCGGCATGCCGCGTACGCGCTCACCGGGCGGGAGCAGAGCCGGGTGACCGGTCTGGTGGCGGCGAGGTCACCCGCGAGCTGCCGAACGGGGGCCTGCCGGCCGGAGTTCATCACATCGAGCACCTGCCCGCCCCGGCCGACCTGCCCGAGCGTCTGGCCGCCGATGGCGTGGTGCTGTGGCGTCGGACCGCCTGAAACGGCCGTGCGCCCGGCCGCTCTGGGCGAGCGGCCGGGCGCGGCGGGCTGTGCTCCCGCAGCGGCCGGAGTTCATCGGACTCAGGAGCCGTCTCCGGTTCGGGCACGGGTGGTCGGGCCGTGTACCCGGTCGCCTCGACGGTCGCGATCAGATCGTCGACGGAGACGCCACCGCCGTAACTGACCTTCGTCTTCTCGGTGGTGTAGTGGACGGTGGCGGTGACGCAGTCCATGCGGTTGAGCTTCTTCTCGATGCGCGCCGCACACGAGGCGCAGGTCATGCCGCCGATGGTGAGTTCGGTGTCGTTCGTGGTGGTCATCTCTGCTCCTCGGGTGGGCGGGCTGGGTCAGGCGCGGCCGGTGAGCTCGTAACCCGCCTCGTCGACGACCTCGGCGACGAGCGTGTCGTTCGGTTCGGCGCTGCTGCTGACGGTGACCTGCCCCTTGTCGAGGTCGACCTCGACCCCGGTCACGCCGTCCAGCTCGCCGATGACCTTGGTGAGCGTGGCCTTGCAGTGGCCGCAGGACATGCCGGAGACGGCGTACGTGGTGATCGTCTGCGTGGACATGGGGTGCCTCCTGAATAGGGTCCATCTATACCCGGCGGGGGTATCCGACCCGGGTGACTCCATCTATACCCATGGGGGGTATCGAAGCAAGCGGGGTCCGGGGTTGACTTCATACCCCCCAGGGGTATGGTGAGCGGCACAGAGACCCTGAGACCGAGGAGATCGTCATGCATGCCGGACTCAAGATCACCGCGTTCGCCGCCGGCCTGGCCGCCACCTTCGGCACCGCCTATGGCGTGGGCAAGGGCGTCGGACCGATCGGGGAGGATGCCGCCCCCGCACGCCACGAGAGCCACAGTGAGGCCTCACCGAGCCCGGAGGGAGGCGGCGGGCACGAGGCGATGGCCGGCGGGCTGCAGATCTCCGAGGGCGGCTACACCCTCGACCTGAAGACCCCGACCGTCGCGGCCCGCGAGAACACCGACCTGCGGTTCGTCATACGGGACGACGGCGGCCGCGCGGTGACCGGCTACCAGCGCGAACACGACAAGGAGCTCCACCTCATCGTGGCATCGCGCGACCTCGTCACCTACCGCCATCTGCACCCGGCCCGGGCCGCCGACGGCACCTGGAGCACGCCCGTAGACCTGCCCCGCGCGGGCGGCTACCGGGTCTTCGCCGACTTCACCCCGGCGCAGAAGGGCGCCGAGAACCTGACGCTCGGCGCCGACCTCGCCGCCTCCGGTTCCTACGAGCCCCAGAACCTCCCGGCTGCGGACACCACCGCCGAGGTCGACGGCTACGAGGTCCGACTGGACGGCACCCTGCGCCCCGGCGCGGCGAGCGAGCTGAAGCTGAACGTCTCACGCGACGGCAAGCCCGTCACCGACCTCCAGCCCTACCTCGGCGCCTACGGCCACCTGGTCGCCCTGCGCTCCGGCGACCTCGCCTACCTGCACGTCCACCCGAACGGCGAACCCGGCGACGGCAGGACCGAGCCCGGCCCCGGCGTCTCCTTCACCGCCACCGCGCCGAGCAGCGGCACGTACCGCCTGTTCCTCGACTTCAAGCACGACGGGGAGGTCCGCACCGCGGCGTTCACGGTCCGGGCCGGGGCAGCGGCGCCCGAGGAGACCACCTCGCACGAGGAGGCACCCGCGCACGGCCAGTGAGGTCAGCCCAGCGCCCGGTCGAGATTGAAGGCCGCGCTGATCAGCGCGAGGTGGGTGAACGCCTGGGGGAAGTTGCCCTGTTGCTCCCCGGTGTGGCTGATCTCCTCGGCGTACAGGCCCAGATGGTTGGCGTAGGTGAGCATCTTCTCGAAGGCCAGTCGGGCCTCGTCGACGCGGCCGGCGTGCACCATGGCCTCGACGTACCAGAAGGAGCAGATCGAGAACGTGCCCTCGTCGCCGCGCAGTCCGTCGGGGCTGGCCATCGGGTCGTAGCGGTAGACCAGCGAGTCGGACACCAGATCCTGGGTCAGCGCGTCCAGCGTCGACAGCCACTTCGGGTCCGTCGGCGCGATGAACTTCGTCAGCGGCATCATCAGTACGGCCGCGTCCAGCACGTCGTCGTCCTCGTGCTGGACGAAGGCCTGACGCGACTCCGACCAGCCCTTGCTCATGATGCGCCGGTAGATGGTGTCCCGGCAGTCGCGCCAGCGGACGATGTCGGCGGGCAGGCCACGCCGGTGGGCCATGCGGATGGCCCGCTCGATCGCCACCCAGCACATCAGGCGCGAGTACAGGAAGTTCTTACGGCCGCCCCGGGTCTCCCAGATCCCCTCGTCCGGCTGGTCCCAGTGGTCGCACACCCAGTCCACCAGCGCGCACACGTCGTCCCATTGGTCGCTGGAGATGGGCTTGGCCCACTTGTCGTAGAGGTAGATCGAGTCGATCAGGGCGCCGTAGATGTCGAGTTGGAGCTGCTCGGCGGCGGCGTTGCCGATGCGGACCGGCGCGGAGCCCTGGTGGCCCTCCAGATGGTCGAACTCACGCTCCGCGAGATCGGTACGGCCGTCGATGCCGTACATGATCTGCAGCGGTCCCGAGGGCTTGCCGTCGCCCGGACTCACATGCCGGGTCACGAAGTTCATGAACGCCTCGGCCTCGCCGGTGAAGCCGAGCCGCAGCAGCGCGTACACGCAGAAGGCCGCGTCGCGCACCCACACGTAGCGGTAGTCCCAGTTGCGTTCGCCGCCGATCTGCTCCGGCAGGCTCGTCGTCGGCGCGGCGACGATCGCTCCGGTGGGCGCGTACGTCAGCAGCTTCAGCGTGAGCGCCGAGCGGTGCACCATCTCCCGCCAGCGGCCCCGGTACTTGGACGCGGACAGCCAGTGCCGCCAGTACGCGACCGTGGTGCTGAACTGCTCCTCCGCCTCGGTCCTGGCACACCGGCGCGGTGTCACCTCACCGCCGACCTGGTCCAGCGCGAACACCGCCGACTCGCCCTCGGCGAGCTTGAAGTCGGCCCGCACATCAAGGCCGTCGGGCTCCAGAGGCACCGTCGCGGTCAGCCCGAGCGACAGCTTGGCCGACTCGAAGACCGCCACATCGCCGGCCATCCGGACGGAGTGCGGCTGGGTGCCGTAGTCGAACCGCGGCGCCACGCGTGTGCGGAACGGGATGGAGCCGCGCACGCACAGCACGCGCCGGATCAGCCGATGCCGCTCGGTCTCCACCGAGTCGCCGTCGACGGGCATGAAGTCCTGCACCTCACCGACGCCGTCCTCGGTGAAGAAGCGGGTGATCAGGACATTGGTGTCCGGGAAGTAGAACTGCTTGGTCCGGGCCGGTACGGCCGCCGCCAGTTCGAAGGACCCGCCGCGCTCGGAGTCGAGGATCGCGGCGAACACGCTCGGCGCGTCGAACGCCGGGCAGCAGTACCAGTCGATCGTGCCGTCGGTCCCCACCAGGGCCACGCTGCGCAGATCGCCGATCAGACCGTGCTCGGCGATCGGCAGATAACGCGAAGCCCCGGGGGCGTCCTGGTCGCTCGGTGCTGTTCCGCTCATCGCAGCCTCCCTGGCCCCCGACACCGCCACGGCACCAGCCTAGGCGGAGAGGAGGGCTTCATGGGCGCGCAACGGCGTCAGACCGTGACGACCTCGATGCCCGCCTCGGTGAACCGCCGGACCGTGTCGGTCCCGGCCGCCGTGTCGGTGACCAGCGTGTCCACCGCGTCGGCCGCGCAGATCCGGGCGAACGCCCGGCGCCCCAGCTTGCTGGAGTCGGCGGCGACGATCACCCGCCCCGCGCGCTCGCACAGCAGCCGGTTGATCGCGGCCTCAGCCTCGTCATTGGCCGCCGCCCCGTGCGCCACATCGAAGGCGACGACACCGAGCACCGCCACATCGAGGGTGATCTGCCCGAGCACCCCGTCCGCGAGCGGCCCGATGAGTTCGTACGACTGCGGACGCGCGACCCCACCGGTCACCACAATCTTGAACTGGGGGCGTACGGCAAGCTCGTTGGCGATGTTGAGCGCATTGGTGACGACGGTCAGCGCGGGCGAACCGGAGGCCAGATCACCGCGCACGGCCAGGGCGCGGGCCACCTCGGTCGTCGTCGTGCCGCCGGTCAGGCCCACCGCCTCGCCGGGGGCGACCAGCGCGGCCACCGCCTTGGCGATGCGCTCCTTCTCCGAGGCGTGCCGGGCGGTCTTGTAGCGCAGGGGCAGCTCGTAGGAGACGCCGTGGACGACCGCGCCGCCCCGGGTGCGGACCAGCATCTGCTGCTCGGCCAGCTGGTCGAAGTCGCGCCGGATGGTGGCGGCGGAGACCGCCAGTTCGGCGGCCGCTTCCTCCACGTCGAGACGGCCGCGCTCGACGAGCAGTTCCAGCAGTGACTTCCAGCGGGCGTCGCGCGACATCCGCACCTCCGTTCCTCGATCTCCCGGCGACCCTAGCGCACCCCCACTTCCCTCGAATGCTTGATTCTGCTCGAAAGTTCGCTATATCTTGCAAGAAAAATCAAGCCAGGGGAGGGGTGGGCATGACCCACGTCGAAGAGGAGCTGGCCGGCCAGCCCGAGTGCTGGGCCCGGGCAGCGACACAGGCCGCCGCACACGGCGGGGCCCTGCCGGTGGTGGGGGAGCGGGTCGCGATCGTCGGCTGCGGTACCTCGTACTTCATGGCGCAGTCGGCCGCCGCACTGCGCGAGGGCGCGGGCCAGGGCGAGACGGACGCCTTCGCCGCCTCGGAGTTCCCGCACGGGCGCGCCTACGACCGGGTCGTCGCCCTCACCCGCTCCGGCACGACCACCGAAGTGCTGGAACTGCTCGGAGAGTTGAGGGGCCGTACCCGCACCACCGTGATCACGGCCGACCCGGAGACCCCCGTCATGGCGGCCGCCGACGACGTCGTCGTCCTCGACTACGCCGACGAACGCTCCGTCGTGCAGACCCGGTTCGCGACCACCGCGCTCACCGTGCTCCGCGCCCACCTGGGCCTGCACACCGGCGCGGTCGTCGCCGACGCCCGCGCCGCGCTCGACGCCCCGCTGCCCGAAGGCCTCGTCGACAGCACCCAGTTCACTTTCCTCGGACGCGGCTGGACCGTCGGGCTCGCCCATGAGGCCGCGCTCAAGATGCGCGAGGCGGCGCAGGCGTGGACCGAGTCCTACCCGGCGATGGAGTACCGGCACGGCCCCATCAGCATCACCACCGAATCCACCGCGACCTGGATGCTCGGCGAGCCGCCCGAGGGCCTGGCGGAACAGGTCCGCGCCACCGGAGGCACCTGGGTGACCGGCACCCTCGACCCGCTCGCCGACCTCATTCGCGCCCAGCGCCTCGCGGTCGCCGTCGCCCAGGCCCGGGGCCTCGACCCGGACCGTCCCCGCCACCTCACCCGCTCGGTGATCCTCGCTCCCTGACGCCGCCGAAATCCCCGACGTCCACGGAAGGACCAGCCGTGCCCCTCGTCACCACCGGCGAACTCGTCACCCGAGCCGCCGCGCAGCACTCCGCCGTCGCCGCCTTCAACGTCATCACGCTCGAACACATCGAGGCCGTCATCGCCGGCGCCGAATCCGCCGAGGCCCCCGTCGTCCTCCAAGTCAGCGAGAACGCCGTCACGTTCCGCTACGGCCGACTGCTCCCGCTCGCCCGGGCCGCCGTCGCCGCCGCCGAACGCGCCGCCGTACCCGTCGCGTTGCACCTCGACCACGTCCAGAGCGACGAGCTGCTGCGCCAGGCACCCGGCGCCGGATTCAGCTCCGTGATGTACGACGCGGCCCGGCTGCCCTACGTCCAGAACCTCGCCGCCACCCGGGCCGCAGCCGACTGGGCGCATGCCCAAGGGCTGTGGATCGAGGCCGAGTTGGGTCAGATCGGCGGCAAGGACGGACAGCCTGCCCTCGACGCCCACGCCCCCGGTGCCCGCACCGACCCCGTCCAGGCCCGCGCCTTCGTCGCCGACTGCGGAGTGGACGCCCTGGCCGTCGCCATCGGCAGCGCGCACGCGATGACCACGCGCACCGCCGCCCTCGACCACGACCGCCTCGAACGACTCGCCGCCACCCTGGACGTCCCCCTCGTCCTGCACGGCTCCTCCGGCCTCCCGGACGCCGAACTCACCGCGGCCGTCTCCGGAGGCATCGCCAAGGTCAACATCGGCACGGCCCTCAACATCGCGATGACCGGAGCCATCCGCACCTACCTCGCGGCGCACCCCGAGGCGGTCGACTCGCGCAAGTACCTCAGCGTCGGAAGAGAGGCGATGGGACGGGCGGTCGCCGGAATCATCGGCACCCTGACTAGCGCTTGACCGCCCTCAGCACCACGAACTTCGGGTCCCCGGACACCAGTTGGCAGTTCCCGAACAGCCGCTTCAGCTTCACGTGGTACCCGAGATGACGGTTGCCGATCACCCACAGCTCGCCACCCGGCCGCAGCGCGCGCTTCGCCCCCGTGAACATCCGCCACGCCGTGGCGTCGGTGGTCGCCTGGTGGGAGTGGAACGGCGGGTTGTTCAGCACCAGGTCGACACTGTCGGCCGGCACCCCGGCAAGACCGTCGCCCACCCGGAACTCGGCGTGCCCCGGCACCCCGTTCGCCTTGTACGTCGCCTCCGCCGACGCCACCGCCTGGAAGGACTCGTCGACGAACAGCACCTCGGCCTCGGGATCGGCCAGCGCCACTGCCGTACCGACCACGCCGTTGCCGCAGCCGAGGTCCACCACCCGCCGGCCGCCGCTGCTGCTCGGCAGATGGGCCAGGAAGAACCGGGTGCCGATGTCGAGCCGGTCCGCGCAGAAGACGCCCGCGTGATTGACGACCGTACGGCCGGAGACCGCGCCGATGCCGTCGGGCAGCTCATAGCTGTGGGGCCAGGGATTGGCGCCGCGCTTGAGCGTCGGATCCGGGGTGCAGAAGATCAGCCGCGCCTTCTTCTCGGCGAGGGAGGTCCGGGTCGGGCCGAGGATCCGCTCGAACAGCTTCAGCGTCGAGGTGTGGATCTCCTTGACCATCCCGGTACCCACGACGACCGTGTCCGCGTGCACGGCGGGCGCCAGCCGCAGCAGCTGGTCCTCCAGCAGGGCCAGGCTCTTCGGGATCCGCACCAGCAGCACATCGATCCGCTCGGGCGGCGGGTCCTGCGTGGTGAGCAGCCGCACGGCACCGGGCTCGACACCGGCCTGGGCCAGGTTCGCCCGGGTCGCCTCCCGCGTGAGGTGGGAGTCGGTGATCTGCGTCGGCCGGTGCGCAGCCAGCGCCGTCACCAGCGCGCCCCAGCGGTCCCCGACCACCACGACCGAGCCGGACAGCGGGACCTCCTGGTCCGCGAGATGCCGGAGGAGATATTCGTCGGAGGCGTCCCAGGCACGCAGCCGGTTGCGCGGGTCCTCGGGGAAGCGGGCCAGGGCGAGCTCGCCCCAGGGAGTCGTCATACGGTCGTTCATCGTGCGACCAGGCTAGGCCCTGTCGTCACATTCCCGCCTGCCGTGCGACGCCTGGCACGCACGCTCGGAGCCGCAGCTCAGGGCACGATGGACAGATGGACGAACTGTTCCCCAGGGCCCGCACCACGGTCGCGCCGGGCGCCGTGCACCTACCGGACTGGCTGGACACGAACCGGCAGCTCGAGCTGCTGGCGGCCTGCCGGGACTGGGCCCGCCCGCCGGCCGGACTGCGGACGGTCCGCACCCCGGGCGGCGGCACGATGACCGCGCGGCAGGTCTGTCTCGGCCGGCACTGGTATCCGTACGGCTACGCCGGCACCGTCGTCGACGGCGACGGCGCCCCGGTGAAGCCCTTCCCGCACTGGCTGGGCGAGCTGGGCCGGGAGGCGGTGCGGGACGCGCTGGGGGAGGGGGCGGTGCCGTACGACATCGCCCCGGGCGCGCAGGCAGCGCCGTACGACATCGCTCTGATCAACTTCTACGAAGCCGACGCCCGGATGGGCCTGCACCGCGACAGCGACGAGAAATCGGACGCTCCCGTCGTCTCCCTGAGCCTCGGTGACACCTGCGTCTTCCGCTTCGGCAACACCGAGACCCGGGCCCGTCCCTACACGGACGTGGAGCTGCGCAGCGGGGACCTGTTCGTGTTCGGGGGACCCTCCCGGCTCGCGTATCACGGGGTGCCCAAGGTGTACCCGGGCACGGCACCGGCCGAGTTGGGGCTGACCGGGCGGTTGAACATCACGCTCAGAGTGAGCGGCCTGTAGCCAACCGGACCTGCGGATCATGGGAGACTCGCCCTCATGAGCGGCAAGGCTGACCCCCGGCCGGCGGGGGAAGGGACCACCTCAAGGACGCGGTTGGACCGGGGACGCGGCGCGCTCGGGCCCGCGCTGGAGCTCGTGCACACCGGACGCGCCCCCACCCGGGCCGTGCTCACCGCGGAACTCGGCGTGACCCGGGCCACGGCCGGCGCGGTCGCCGCCGAACTGGAGGCCCTCGGACTGATCCGGGTCGACGCCCGGCCCGGCGCGGCGGCCGGCTCCCAGGGCCGCCCCTCGCACCGTCTTGAGGTCGCCGAGGACGGCCCTGTCGTCCTCGCCGCCCAGGTGCACGCCGACGGATTCCGCGCCGCGCTGGTCGGCCTCGGCGGGCGGATCGTCGCCACCGCGCCGGGCTGCGAGACCGTGGACGCCGACCCGGCGAAGGTCCTCGGGTCCGTGGTGGAGGCGGGCGCCGATCTCCTGCGCACGACCGGACGGCGCTGCGTGGGCGCCGGACTCGCCGTGCCGTCCGCGGTCGCCGAACCCGACGGCCTTGCGCTGAACCCCCTGCACCTCGCCTGGGCCGTGGGCGCGCCGGTGCGCCGGATCTTCGCCGAGTGCGTGCGGGCGGCCGGGCTCACCGGACCGGCGTTCGCGGGCAACGACGTCAACCTCGCCGCGCTCGCCGAGCACCGGCACGGCGCGGGCCGCGGCGCCCGTGACCTGCTGTGCGTGGCCACCGGACACCGGGGCGTGGGCGGCGCGCTGGTGCTCGACGGGCGGCTGCACACCGGCAGTTCGGGTCTCGCCCTTGAGGTCGGCCACCTCACCGTCAACCCCGAGGGCCGCCCCTGCCACTGCGGCAGCCGCGGCTGCCTGGACGTCGAGGCCGATCCGCTGGCCCTGCTCACCGCCGCGGGCCGCGACCCGGGACCCGAGGTGTCCCTGCTGCAGCAGGCCAACGACCTGATCCGGCACCACTACGACGACCCGACGGTCCGCAGGGCCACCGAGGAACTGATCGACCGGCTCGGCCTCGGCCTTGCGGGCCTGGTGAACATCCTGAACCCGGACCGCATCATCCTCGGCGGTCTGCACCGGACCCTCCTGGACGCCGACCCGGACCGGCTGCGCGCGGTGGTCGCCGACCGCAGCCTGTGGGGGCAGAGCGGCGGCGTGCCGATCCTGGCGTGCACGCTCGACCACAACAGCCTGGTGGGCGCCGCCGAACTGGCCTGGCAGCCGGTGCTCGACGATCCGCTGGGGGCCCTAACCCGCCAGTGACCGGGTGCCGACCACGCCGAGCAGCGCGAGCCGTTCGGCGTCCTCGGTGTCCGGCTCGGCCGTGTAGACCATGAGGCGCAAGTGCCGTAGGCCAGACCCGCTCCCAACTCCGCGCCATGGTCCGCTGGGAGTCGGTCCTGGTAGCCGCCTTCGGCACGACAGGCGGCCTGGCCCTGGGCGCCTTCCTGGGCTGGGTCCTGGTCAAGGCCTCGGACGGAGCGAGCGACAGCGCCTTCGCATTCGCCATGCCGCCCCTCCAACTGCTCGTGGTGGCCCTGGTAGGCCTCACGGCAGGGGCCCTGGCAGGCCTACGCCCAGCAAGCCGCGCGGCACGACTGAACGTACTGAGTGCAATAGCCACGGAGTAAGGCCAAGAAGCCAACCAAGCGAGCCTGCACCCAGGCCTCCGGCCGGGAGGGAGCCGCAGGGGCGCGCCGGTGTCGAGAGGGCTGGGTGCACCCCCTCTGGGGGAGCGCGGAGGCCCGACGGGCTGAGCACGCTCGCCCTCTCGACACCGGAAAAAGCGCCCCGAAGGCGACCGACCCAAAGTCACTGACGGCCCGCAGAACATCTCACGGCCGGCCAAAACCTCTCACCGCCGGCAATATTTCTCACCGTCAGCCAAAACAACTCACGCCGGCAAAACCTCTCACCGCCCGATCAGCCGGCAACGGCCGACCGGGCGGGAGCATGTTCGGGCCGACGCAGGTCGACACGCGGCCCGAGGTCTGCGAATCGGTGGGCGGGCTTCTCCAGCACCGCCCGCCGAAGTGGACGCGCCGCCGCTCGCGCCGACGCCGTCGTCGGCAGCGTGAACCACACGACCTTGCCCGACTCGCCGTCCGGCCGCACGCCCCAGCTGTCGCTGACCGCGGCCACCATCGCCAGACCCCGCCCGCAGGTGGCGAGCGGCGCGACGGCATCGATGTCCTCCACGACCGGCAGACGCGGGTCGTGGTCGCGCACGGAGACCATGAGCCGGTCGAGCAGCAGCTCGATCTCCACGGTGCACGTCTTGTCGGGCTGTGCGTGCTGGTGGACGTTGGTCAACAGCTCCGTCACACCGAGCGCCGCCCGGTCTATCAGGGGATCCAGATGCCAGTAGCGCAACTGCGCCGATACGATTCTGCGGACCTGGCCGATCCGCGACGGCAGGGCTTGGAGCTCCACCGTGCAGTGCCTGCTTGGGTGACTGATCACGGCTGCGACTCCCCGACTTGAGGTCCGGAAGAACACGGGATTCGGATCGATCCAGCAGAGTGCCTGCGTACAACGGCCGCCTGCTGTCGTGGCCGGCGGCTGGTTCGCAGCGTTATCGCCGGTAAACCCTAAGTGACGTGAGACCAGCGTGACGCAGGGGGTGCGGTACCGCAACTCGCCGTACGTCAGCGGTTACCCCCCGCTGCCTTCCGTACCGCCTCGATGAACCGGCGTGCCGCGGGCGGGCCGGGCTCGCCGGGCGCCGGGTCGTGATCGCCCAGGGTCAGCAGGTAGCGCTTGCCGTTGAGGTCCGCCAGCGCCCGGTCGTCCGGCGCGAACCAGGGCTTGGACGCCCGTACCGCCTGCACCGGCGCGCTGTCGATCTCGCTGCCGTAACTGGTGAGCAGTTCGAGCCGCCCGCCGCTGATCCGGACCTGTCCGGCCCGGGTGAGCGAGCGCAGCCGCTTCCCGATCCGCACGCCCGTGGCCGTGAACTCCGGCTCCGCCATGCCGCCCCGCCCCCTTGCGCGTGTCGGTCTGCCGGACCGTAGGGCCTGCGTGGGCGAGGTCCGGCTGGTGTTCGTGATCCAGTGTGCGCCCTCGCTGCAGTCTGCCCGCACCCGGCGTGGAGCACCAGTGCGTACGGCGAGGTGGACGGGCGGGGCCGGAGCACTCGGCCGAATGCGCCCCCATGGGTCCGTACGCGCTGTCCCCAGGGTGGTCTTTGAGGCTCCCAAAGGTGTGTTTATGCAGGTGAGAAGCGTGCGGAAGGTGTCTATGATCGGGGCGTCGGCCGCGCGCGGCGCCGTCGGCGCGAAGCGTAAGGAGCCCGCCGTGAGCACCCCCCAGCAGACCCGGACCGGCGAAACCCTCGACGTCGACCACACCGACGTCGCTTATCGGAACTGGCTCAAAGAGGCCGTCCGCAAGGTCCAGGCCGACGCGAATCGGTCGGCCGACACCCATCTGCTCCGCTTCCCGCTGCCGGAGAAGTGGGGCATCGACCTTTATCTGAAGGACGAGTCGACCCACCCGACGGGCAGCCTCAAGCACCGTCTGGCCCGATCGCTCTTCCTCTACGGCCTGTGCAATGGCTGGATCCGTCCGGGTTGCCCGGTGATCGAGGCGTCCAGCGGCTCCACCGCCGTCTCCGAGGCGTACTTCGCGAAGCTGATCGGTGTGCCCTTCATTGCGGTCATGCCGCGCACGACGAGTGCCGAGAAGATCCGTCTGATCGAGTTCCACGGGGGGCAGTGCCATTTCGTGGACGACTCGCGCACGATGTACGAGGAGTCCGTCCGCCTCGCGGTGGAGACCGGCGGCCACTACATGGACCAGTTCACCTACGCGGAACGGGCCACGGACTGGCGCGGCAACAACAACATCGCTGAATCCATCTTCCGTCAGCTGGAGTTGGAGCGGTTCCCGGAGCCCGCGTGGATCGTCGCCACGGCCGGCACCGGCGGTACGTCGGCGACCATCGCCCGCTACGTCCACTACACGCAGCACAACACCCGTATCTGTGTCGCCGACCCGGAGAACTCCTGCTTCTTCGAGGGCTGGACCACCGGCGATCCGGACGTCACCTGTGACTGCGGCTCGCGGATCGAGGGCATCGGCAGGCCGCGGATGGAGCCGAGCTTCGTGCCGGGCGCGATCGACCGCATGATGAAAGTCCCGGACGCGGCGAGCGTGGCCGCCGTACGGGCGCTGGAGAAGGCCATCGGCCGCAAGGCGGGCGGCTCGACCGGTACCGGGCTGTGGAGCGCGCTGAAGATCGTCGCCGAGATGGTGGCCGAGGGACGGCAGGGGAGCGTGGTGACGCTGCTGTGCGACCCGGGTGACCGCTACCTCGACAAGTACTACTCGGACGCCTGGCTCGCCGAGCAGGGCCTGGACATCCAGCCGTACACGGAGGCGATCGAGTCGCTGCTGGAGACGGGCGTCTGGCCGTGCTGACTCAGCGTTTCACCAGCCGCCGGTCCAGCGCGGTGACCGCGTCGCGGAACGCCCGCCCGAGCCCGGGTCGCGCGGCCTTGAGCACCATACGGAAGGGCGCCGAGCCGTCCGCCGCGAACGTCCACTGCACGCGCGTGCCCGTGCCGGCCGGGTCGAGGCGCCACTCCTCGACCAGCGCGCGCAGGCCCGGCGCGTTGGTCGCGTCGACGCGGTAGGCGTACACCTCGGGCTTGTTCGCCGCGAGGATCGTCTCCTGGAACCGGACGCCTCCCCGCAGCCGGATCTGGCGTCCGAGCACCGTGTCCTCGACCGGCTCGGCCTGCGTCACCGCCGAGAACCACTCCGTCCAGCCGGGCACGTCCTCGGCGAGGGCGTGGAAGACGGTGTCGGGCGGGGCGGAGATCTCCCGGGCGAAGACGAGCCGTACCGGAGCGGTCCCGACGAAGTCGAGCCTCTCGTGCCGCAGTCGGCGGAGCATGGACGCAACCCCCTTGGCGATGGCCGGAGGCGTCACCCTAGCTGACGGCGCATCAGCTGTCTGTAGTGTCCTCGGGCTCACCGGCGACGACCAGCCGCCGCAGATGCTCCGACACCTGCGCACGCGCCTCGGCCGCCAGTCCCCGGTCGGTGACCAGCGTGTCCACCTGGTGCAGCGCCGCGAACGAACTCAGCCCCACCACACCCCACTTGGTGTGGTCGGCGACCACCACGACCCTGCGCGCCGACTGCACCAGACGGCGGTTGGTCTCGGCCTCGGCGAGGTTCGGCGTCGACAGACCGGCCTCGACCGATATCCCGTGGACCCCGAGGAACAGCACATCGAAGTGGAGCGCGGCGATGGCCTGGTCGGCGACCGGACCGACCAGCGAGTCGGAGGGGGTGCGCACTCCGCCGGTCAGCACGACGGTCGCCGCGCCCTGCCGGGGGCCCGAGGTGCGCTGCGCGACATGGAAGACATCGGCCACCCGCACCGAGTTGGTGACGACGGTGAGGTCGGGCACGTCCACCAGCTGATGGGCCAGCGCGTACGTCGTCGTACCGCCGGACAGCGCGATCGCCGCGCCGGGGGCGACCAGTTCGGCCGCGGCGCGCGCGATGTCCTCCTTGGCGGTCAGCTCCAGGCCCGACTTGGCTTCGAAACCCGGCTCGTGGGTGCTGGCCTCCATCACCGGGACCGCGCCGCCGTGCACCTTCTCCAGCACGCCCTGCCGGGCCAGCGCGTCGAGATCGCGGCGCACGGTCATGTCCGACACGCCGAGCTTGCGGGTGAGCTCGTTGACCCGGACCCCGCCGCGGCGCCGGACCTCGTCCAGGATCAGGGCGCGCCGCTGCTCCGCGAGGAGGTTCTGATTCTCACTCACGTACGCTCCGGTTCCTTTCGCCTCAAGCCGTCTCGCCGCCTCGTGCACCCGCTCCGACGAGGACGTTCACCCCGTCCCGGTGCGCGGACGTCCCATCCTCGCACGCCGTCGCACGGCATGCGCCACCGATTGCCCCGACGCGCGCATGTCACCCGCGCTTCATCCGTCCCCCGAATGTCACCCGGATCGGGGAGATTCCGTGACGAGGGGTGTGAGCGGCCCGCCGAGCGGAGATCCTGGTGCCCGCACGGACCAAAGCCGACGGCTCGTCACGGGGGAAGTGCGAACAGTGGAGCGCGCGCCAGAACGTGCCTCGACCGCCGCAGCGCGGCCGGAGGAAGCCGACATCGCCCTGGAACTCCTGGTCCATGGAGTGGGCGGCACCACGCCCGAGGACATGCTCGGCGATCCCCGCACGGAGCGGGTCACCGGCGACGACACCGCGGCCGTCTTCCGGCGCGCCGACGACATCGACGCCGAGTCCCGCCCCGACGACTACCGCGAGCGACCGGTCCCCGAGGCCTACGTCTGGTGCAACCTCACCTCCGGCAACGGCGCCCGCGCCCTGTGGCTGTTGCTGCTGCCGTTCATGGTGGTCAACCTGGCCCACTGGATGCGCCCCAGCGCCCGCGGCCGGGCCCGCACGGTCCGCCTCTACGGCCTGCTGGTGCGGCTCGCCGGACTCTCCCTGACGGTGCTGCTCGTCGCGGCGGCCTGCGAGGTGGCCCTCGATCTGGCGGCCTGGCAGTGCGCGGGCACACGCGCGTGCGCCGAGCGGCACTCCTGGCTGGGCTTCCTGTCGCCCGAGGCCTCGAACGCCGGCTGGTGGAGCCTGCCCGGCCGCCGCCTCGCCCTGGCCGCCCTGGTGCCCCTCGCCCTCACCGGCCTGCTCTGGTACCTCTCCCACCGCACCTGGAGCGCGTACGAGTCCCAGGAGCCCCTGAGCCGCGGCCGGGAGCCCGACGAGGAGACCGACCGCACCGCGCTGGGCCGCCCGGGCTTCTGGTACGGCCGCCGTCTGGTCGCCCGCCTGCGCGCCGCGCACACCGCGGCGGGCCTGCTCACGGTCGCCGCCGCGGCAGGTCTTCCCGCGGTCCGCTTCGACCGCGCCGCCGGCGGCCCCGCGGCCCTGGACGCCCTCGGCCGCCTCCTCGAAGCGTTGCTGCTGGTCGCGGCGGCCGTCGTGGTCTGGGTGGTCTGCCGCCGGGGCCGCAGCGAGCACCGCCTCGACCAGCACCTCGACGGCCATCTCGTACGGCGCCTGCCGCTCGCCTGCCTCGCCCTGCTGGCCCTCACCCTGGGCTACGCCGCCTGGCAGCGGCCGGGGTGGACATCGAGCGGCCGGCTCCCCGGCGACGCCACCTTCGGCGCCCTCGCCTTTGTCCAGGGTCTGCTCGTCATCGTCCTCGGCGTGATCGCCTACGCCCTGCACCGCACCCACCCCGACCCGCGGGCCGCGATGCGGGGCCTGGGCGGACCGGCCGTCGCGATGCTGGCCTGCGCCCTCGGCGGAGTGATGTCGGGCGGTGTCGCCCAGCGCGTGGCCGACTGGCTGGACGGCACGCGCGCGTCGATCCCCGGTCCGCCGGTCCTGCTGACCTGGCAGGCATCCGTGATCCCGCCGCTGCTCGTCCTGGTACTCCTGTTGTGCGGCTGGCTCGGGTGGCGCACCCTGCGGCTCGCCCGTACCGAACGGGCCACCGTGGAACACGACTACAGGGGCGAGCCCAGGGACAGCACCCGCAGCCGCCGTATCGCCCGCACGCGCGCGATGGCCACCCTCACCGACCGGGGCCCGCTCCTCGTGGCCGTCGTCTCCACCGCGACCCTGCTGCTGGGCGCGGGAGCCCTGGTGGGCGCGCTGACCACCGACAAGACCCCGGCCAAGGCCTCCGAACCCGCGCACGCCTTCGTCCAGGGCGCCGCCGAGACCGCACAGGCCCTCGGCTCCTGGCTGATCGGCCTCGGCTTCATACTGTTCGTCACCTGGGGCCGGCGCGCCTACAAGGACGCCTCCGCCCGCCGCACCATCGGCATCCTCTGGGACGTCGGCACCTTCTGGCCGCGCGCCGCCCACCCCTTCGCCCCGCCCTGCTACGCCGAGCGCGCGGTGCCCGACCTGACCTGGCGGATGGCGGCCTGGACGAAGGCCACGGGCGGACGGCTCGTCCTGTCCGGCCACTCCCAGGGCAGCGTCCTCGCCGCGGCCGCCGCCTGGCAGCTGAAACCGTCCGTCCGCAAACGCGTCGCCCTGCTGACCTACGGCTCCCCGCTGGAGCGCCTCTACGGCCGCTGGTTCCCCGCCCACTTCGGCCCGGCCGCGCTCAGCGCCCTGCACCACGACGTGGACTGCTGGCGCAATCTCCACCGGCCCACCGACCCGATCGGCGGCCCCGTCCTGCTGCCCGGCGCATGCGGTCCCGAGGTCGACCGCGAGGCCCTCAAGGACCCGCTCGCGTATGGCCGCACCGAACTGCATCCGCTGCCCGCGCCGATCCTCGGCCACTCCGACTACCAGGCGGACCCGGCCTTCGCCGAGGAACGCGAACTCCTGCTGGCCCGGCTGCGGCCCGGCCTGCCCGCCCCGCGCGCTCAGGACGACTCGGGCAGGTCCTCCGCGTAGAGCAGCGTCAGATCGTCCGTGCTGGGCTCCTCCAGCTGGGCGACCCGGCTCGCGTGCCGCTCCACCATCGCCTCGAAGGTCTGCCGCGCGGTGCGGCCATTGCCGAACGCGGGACCCTTGGGGAGCGCCGTGAAGTACTTCAGCAGCGCCTCGGCGGCGCCCGGCGCCAGCCGGTATTCGTGCTCCTCGGCCTGCTGCTCCACGATCCGCAGCAGTTCCTCGGGGCTGTAGTCGCAGAAGGTGATGGTCCGTGAGAAGCGGGAGGCCACACCGGGGTTGATGGAAAGGAACCGTTCCATCTCCGCCGTATAGCCCGCGACGATCACCACCACCGCGTCCCGGTGGTCCTCCATCAGCTTCACCAGCGTGTCGATGGCCTCCTTGCCGAAGTCCCGGCCGGAGTCCTCCGGCGAGAGGGCGTACGCCTCGTCGATGAACAGCACCCCGCCACGCGCCTTGTCGAAGGCCTCCTGGGTGCGGATCGCGGTGGAGCCGATGTGCTCGCCCACCAGATCGACCCGGGACACCTCGACGAGGTGGCCCTTCTCCAGCACGCCGAGGGAGGCGAGGATCTCGCCGTAGAGCCGGGCGACCGTCGTCTTGCCGGTGCCGGGGGAGCCGGTGAAGACCAGGTGCCGCTTGACGGAGGCGGCCTTCAGTCCCGCCTGCTGGCGGCGCCGGCCCACCTCGATCATGTCGGTGAGCGCCCGCACCTCGCGCTTGACGCTGTCCAGGCCCACCAGCGCGTCCAGTTCACCGAGGACGGCTTTGGAGGTCCGCGCCGGCTGCTCCGGCGCCACCGGGGTGATCAGCGGCTCCTGTTCGGTGGCTCGCTGGCCGGGGATCGCGCCGAGCAGGCCCGGTGACTGCCCCGTCGTCTGCACGGCCGTCTCGCGGGGCGCGGTGGGCTGCCGCAGGCCCGCGCTCTCGTCGCTCGTGCAGTCCTCCACCACGGGCCCGGTCCCGGAGCCGGCGTCCGGCCCGCCGTCCGCGAACTCGTAACCGCCGCGCGCACAGCGCTCGGTACGGCACTTCTTCAGCGTCGTACGGCAGCCGTCGAGCACATGGAAGCCGTAGCCGGCGCTGCCGGTGACCCGGCAGTTCAGGAAGCTGCCCCGGCCACCGGCCGAGACGTAGAAGCCGGCCTCCGCGGGGGAGTCGACCGTGCAGCGCTCGATGGTGGGGTCGGCGCCCTTGGTGACGATCACGCCGGTCTGCACGCCGTCCAGCGTGCAGCCCGCGAGGGTGCCGCCGCTGCCGTGGTCGCGGAACCAGGCGCCGGTGGCCGCGTCCCGGATCCGGCAGTCGTCGAGCTGTGCGGTGGCGCCGTCGCTGACCGACACGGCTGTGTTGCGCACCTGGGAGAGGTCGCTGTCGACGACGTCCGCGCGGGAGCCGCGGTCGAGGACGAACAGGGCGTCCGGCACGTCGTGCACCCGGCAGGAGTCCAGTACGGCGGTGGCGCCGTCGCTGACCCAGACGGCCGGGTAGTCGCCGGTGCTGTCGAAGATCTCGCACTGGTTGGCGTCCACGCGCGTGCCCGGGTCCCACACCGACAGGCCGTTGCGACCGAACTGCCGCACCGTCGTGCGGGTCAGGGTGAGCACGGAGCGGGAGCGCAGATCGACCGCGTTCTCCGGGATGTCGTGGATCCGGCAGTCGGCGAGGGTCAGCACGGCGTCCGTGTCGAGCGTGACGCCGTCCGCCGTGGTGCGGTGCACATCGCAGTCGGTGAGGTGCGCGGTGGCCCGGCCGGTGATCTGCACACCGCTGCCCCGCACCTCGTACACCTCGCAACCGACCGCTTCCAGCGCGGAGTTCTCACCGGTCGCGGTCAGGCCCGCGCCCGAGGTGTGGTGCACCCGGCAGCGCTCCAGACGGGGATGGGCCCCGCCGCACACCGCGACTCCGGACTGGCCGGCCGAGACGACCTCGCACTCCTCGAAGACGCCGCCCCCGCCGTCGAGTACGGCGATGCCGATACCCGCGGGGTTGTCGACGGTGCAGCGCCGCACCGTCGGCCGGGCGCCGCCGCGCACCTCGATACCGGCCGCGGAACGGGTGACGACACGGATGTCCACCAGCTCCGGCGCGCCCTCCTCGACCAGCAGGGCGGGCGCGGCCGAGTCCTGGCCCTCCACATGCAGGTCCTGGATCACCGCCGAGGCCCGCACGGTCAGCGGCACACCGTCCAGGGGAGCGATCCGCACCGAGCCGGGGGAGCCCTCGGGGCCGCGCAGGGTCACCGGGCGCTGGACGACGAGGTTCTCCCGATAGGTACCGGGCGCGACGGTGAGGACGTCACCGTCGGCCGCGGCCTGGAGAGCTGCGGCGAGCGATGCGTACTCACCTGTGCGGCGCCGCCACCGCGACGTGCCGGTGTGCGTCACCTGGACCGTGCCCTGTGCCATGGCGTTGTCGTGCCCCCACCTCGGTCGTGCTGATGGCTCGTTCGCCTTCGGGGCGCGTCGGCCACGCGGGTCGTCGCCGAAGACTCGGCCGGTCCACCGTAGCGTGCGCGCAGGTCTCGGGTTGACCAGAGGCGGAAGGCGGTCAGCTGCCGGCTCCGGTCCTGCCCCAGTCCGGTCCCGCCCGGTCCCAGGCCTGGTCCCAACGGGCGTACCGGCGACGGACCATGCGCCAGACGATCAGCCGTCTGCCGCACTCGACCAGTCCTATGAGCAGCAGAGCCGCGCCGACCCCGGCCAGTACGGCATGGGTGGTGGCCGTCGCGGAGTCCAGCGGGCGGGCCGCCATGCGGCCCTGACGGTCCGTCCAGATCGGGAAGCGGTCGCCCGGCTGCGGGTCGTCGATCCGTGTCGTGACCGTGCCGTGCCGCTCGGTGCCGTCCGGAGCGGTCCAGTCGGCCAGCACGCGGGTGCGGACCTCCCGGCCGGAGGCGGCGGCCTCGGGATCGGTCTTCAGCGGGGAGTCGCCCAGGGTGTCGGCGACGGTGGCCTTCACCTGGTGCCGGGAGGCACGCTGTTCGCGGACCGACTCCTGCAGCGCGTCCTGAGCGACGGTGCCGACGAGGGCGCCGGTCAGGGGGGCCAGGGCGAGGATGAGCAGCAGGGCGGTCAGCGCCACCCACGCCTCGGCCAGATCGGTCGCCCGGCGCAGCGGGTTGTGCCGCCAGCGCCAGAGCCCGCTGATCGCTCGCACTCTCCCGCACCCCCCTCCCGCTCCGTGATAACCCCCCGGGGAGCCGCTCACGCGCGATCTCGGCCGAAGAGAGAGCGAAATCACCTGCGCCCGAGCCTCTCAGGAACTACTCGCGAAACGCTCAACGCGCAGGCCGGTGCCGGGGGTTCCCGCCGGAGGAGTCAGGCGAGGACCCTGACCGGGTCCCCGACCCGGATCGTGCCGCCGGTCACCGGCACCAGGTTCTGCCCGAAGACGAGCTTGCCGCCGATGCGGCGGTGCCGTCCGAGGGTGTACAGCGGCTCCTTGCCCCGCCCGGCGGTGAGCTGGTCGGTGGCGGTGACGACGCACCGCCCGCACATCTTGGCGACGCGGAAGGTGACATCGCCGATGGCGACGCGGGACCAGTCGTCCTCGGCCCAGGCGACGGCGCCGGACACGACGACGTTCGGCCGGAAGCGGTTCATGGGCAGCGGACCCTCGCCCGCGTGACCGCCCTCGGCGATCAGGGAGTTGAGGGCGTCCAGGGAGGCGGTCGAAGTGAGCAGCAGCGGGTAGCCGTCGGCGAAGCTGACGGTCTCACCGGGCCGTGCGTAGTCCGGGTCGACGGGTCGGCGCGTCGCCGGGTCGTCCATGTGCACGAGCCGGACCGCGGCGCCGAGATAGGCGCTGCACCAGGCGTGCACGGCGGCGTCCTCGGCGGGGACGGCCTCGACCTTGTCGCGGAAGATCTCCACCGGGACGGTCACGGCCGGCTTCGGCACCGGCACGGTCAAGGGGTCCGTCCCGGGCGCGGACAGCCGAAGGCCGCCGCCGGGCAGTAGCTCGGCGGCGGCCAACGCGAGGCGCGGTTGCTGGCGTTGCGTGACGACCTTTCCCCCGTCGTCGATCAGCATCCAGCGACGGTCACCGGCCAGCCCCCAGGGCTCCACGACGGCCTCCCGGGGCGCGGTGCCCCGGAACGCCTTGACCGGATGAACGTGTATCGACTGCAGTTGCGCATTCCCCATGGGGTCATCGTGCCAGGTGGCACGACCGGCCGGGGAACGGCTCAGTAGCCGCGGTACTGCTGGTTGTTGTACGGGTCCTGGTACACCGGCGCCGCGGGCCGGGGCGCCGCGGGACGCATCGCCTCGTAACCCTGGGGAGCCGCCGGGCGCGGCTGCTGGGGCTGCGGACCGGGATAACCGCGGGGCGCGGCCGCCTGCTGCGGGATGTACGCCGCCGGGGCCTGCTGCAGCGGCGCGGGCTGCGCCGCGTGCGGGTAGCCGTAGGAGGGCTGGGAGGGAGCCGCCGGCAGGGCGGGGAGGGCCGACGGGAGCGCGGGCAGATGGCTGCCGCCCGTGTCGTAGGCGGCGGGGACCCGGATCGGGGCGATCTGCGGGGTGCCCCGCTCGGCCACGAGCGAGTCGTAGATCGGGGTGTCCGGGAAGGAGGCGGAGTAGTAGCCGCCGCCATAAGTGGAGCGGGGGGAGGTCATGGCACATAAGTTAAGCCCACGATGTGCTGGTTGGGGAGACCGATAAGAGGGTTGTTTTCCGTGTCGGCGGTGACGTGGGATACCCAATGCGAGCGAACTTGGCAAAAAGGGGCGCCGTTCGGGGCTCGGATCCTGTAAAGGCCGAGTTCCGAGAGGGTTACCGGCGGTTGGCCAGCGATCTTCGTGGGCTCCGGTGCCACTTCCCCGCGCGTGGGGAATAGGTTGACCCTGTAGGGAACCGAAGGAAACCGGCCGGGGCATGACCTGGCGCGCTGACACGTGATGAGGGCGGACATGTCAATGCCGAAAGGATCGAACGTTCCGGTGCCGACGACGGCGCTTCGCGTCGAATTGGGCTGGCGTTCCGGGCCGGGGATCCCGGACGCGGACGCCTCGGCGCTGCTGCTGGTCGGCGGGAAGGTCCGCTCCGACGCGGACTTCGTCTTCTACAACCAGCCCGTGCACGCCGCGGGCGCGGTCCGGCACGAGGGCAAGCGGAACGCCGGCGGCCGGGTGACCGACAGCCTGCTCGTCGACCTCGCGCGCGTGGAGCCCGCGATCGACACCGTCATCCTCGCCGCCTCCTCGGACGGCGGCTCCTTCGGCCAGGTCCCCGATCTCGCCATCGAGGTCAAGGACGCCGCCCAGGGCACTTCGGTCGCCCGCTTCGACAGCACCGGCGCCACCGTCGAAACGGCCTTCGTGCTGGGCGAGTTCTACCGCCGCCAGGGCGCGTGGAAGTTCCGCGCCGTCGGCCAGGGCTACAGCAGCGGCCTTGAGGGCCTGGCCACCGACTACGGGATCACGGTGGACGAGCCCCAGCAGGCGGCCCCCGCCGCGCCGCCCATCACCCCTGCCGCACCGCACATCACCCCCGCGGCGACGATGCCGCCCCCGCTCGCGATGCCGCCGGCCGCCCCGCCCCCGCCGCAGGCACCCCCGGTCAGCCTCAGCAAGGTGACGCTCACCAAGGCGGCCCCCGCGGTCTCGCTGACCAAGCAGGGCGGCACCTCGGGCGCGCTGCGCGTGAACCTCAACTGGGAGGTGCGCAAGCAGTTCTCGGGCTGGGCGAGCAAGCTGGGCCGCCCCGTGGCCATGCACAACGACCTCGACCTCGACCTGTGCGCCCTGTACGAGCTCACCGACGGCAGCAAGGGTGTCGTCCAGGCCCTCGGCAACGCCTACGGCTCCCTGCACCAGCCGCCGTACATCCACCTCGACGGCGACGACCGCACCGGAGCGGTGAGCACGGGGGAGAACCTCACCGTCAACCTGGACCAGCAGCGCGCCTTCCGGCGCATCCTGGTCTTCGTGACCATCTACGAAGGGGCGCGCTCCTTCGCCGACCTGCATGCCACGGTCACCCTCACGCCCCAGTTCGGCGCCCCGATCGACTTCTCGCTCGACGAGTGCACGGTCCCCTCGACGGTGTGCGCGCTGGCCCTGATCACCAACACGGGAAGTGATCTCATGGTCCAGCGCGAGGCCCGCTACCTGGTGCCCGAGCGTGGGGTGAGCCCGCAGCGGACGGTCGACTACGCGTACGGCTGGGGCATGAACTGGACGCCCGGCCGCAAGTAGTCAGCCCTCGTCGGGCACGGCGTCCGGACGTGCGTAGGTGCGGCCCTTCCAGGCCGCACCGCGCCCCCGGTAGTGCTGCACCGCGGAATCGACCGTCATCAGCAGATACAGGAACGCGGTGAACGGCAGCAGGGGCGCGAGCCACAGCGGCTGGCGGTAGTAGCGGAGCATCGGCAGGTACGTCCCGGCCATCACCAGCCATGCGAGGCCGCCGACGATCGCCGTCGCCGTATCCCCCGCCACCAGGGCCACCGGAGGCACCAGGTAGACGAGCGCGAGCCCGGCGACCGTACCGACGAGCAGCAGCGGGTTGTGGCGCAACTGCGCGTAGGCGCTGCGGGACACCATCCGCCACAGGTCGTGCAGGCGGGGATACGGACGCACGCTGTCCACCCGGTCGGCGAGACCGAGCCAGATGCGCCCGCCGCCGCCCTTCACCGCCCGGGCGAGCGCCACGTCGTCGATGACCGCGTGCCGGATGGCATCCGGGATCCGGGCCCGCTCGGCGGTGTCCGTGCGCAGCAGGACGCAGCCGCCCGCCGCGGCCGCCGTGCGCGACCCCTTCTTTCCGATGCGGCGGAAGGGATACAACTGCGCGAAGAAATAGACGAAAGCCGGCACGACCAGCCGCTCCCAGACGCTCTCCACCCGCAGCCGGGCCATCTGCGAGACCGCGTCGAAACCGCCGGTGTGGGCCGCGGCGACGAGCTGTCGGAGACTGTCGGGCGCGTGCGCGATGTCGGCGTCCGTCAGCAGCAGATACTCGGGCTCACGCGCGCGTGCCAGGCCGATGCCGTGGCGCACCGCCCACAGCTTGCCGGTCCAGCCGGCGGGCGGTTCGCCCGGGGAGGTGACGGTCAGCGGCAGTCCGCCGTGCCGCTCGGCGAGCTCGCGCGCCAGTTGCCCGGTGCCGTCGGAGCTCCCGTCGTCGACGAGGAAGATCTCCGCCCGCCCCGGATAGTCCTGGGCCAGCAGCGAGGGCAGGCTGCCGGGCAGCACCGCCGCTTCGTCGCGCGCCGGTACGACGACACAGACGGACGGCCACGCGCGCGGTTCGAGCCGGGCCGGCAGCCGGACGTCCGTGCGCCAGAAGAAGCCCTGACAGAGCAGCAGCCACAGCCAGGCGGCGAGTGATCCGACGGCGATCCACACGAAGGCGCTCACCCGCGCAGTCTGCCCCACGGGACCGGCCCACAAGGGGCCATCGACTATCGTGGCCGGGTGAAGATCGCGCTGATGGACTCCGGAATCGGCTTGCTGGCGGCCACGGCCGCGGTACGACGGCTGCGGCCCGACGCAGATCTCGTCCTCTCCCTGGACCCGGACGGGATGCCGTGGGGACTGAGGACCCTTGAGGACCTCATCCAGCGCGCCGTCGCCGTGGCCGAGGCTGCCGCGGCGCACCGCCCCGACGCCTTGATCATCGGCTGCAACACCGCGACCGTGCACGCCCTGCCCACCCTGCGCGCCCGACTGGAGCCGAGCATTCCGGTGATCGGCACGGTCCCCGCGATCAAGCCCGCCGCGGCCGGCGGCGGACACGTCGCGATCTGGGCGACACCCGCCACCACCGGCAGCGCCTACCAGCGGGGCCTCATCGAGGACTTCGCCGACGGCGTGACGGTCACCGAGGTGCCCTGCTTCGGGCTCGCCGAGGCCGTGGAGCACGCGGACGAGGACGCCATCGCCGCCGCCGTGGCCGCGGCCGCCGCCCTGACTCCGGACGAGGTGACGACGGTCGTCCTGGGCTGCACCCACTACGAGCTGGTCGCCGAGCGCATCCGCGCCGCCGTGCAGCAGCCCGGCCGCCCGCCGCTCGTCCTGCACGGCTCCGCCGTAGCGGTCGCCACCCAGGCGCTGCGCCGGATCGGTGAGCAGCCCGCGCCCGAGGCGGACGTGAGCGGCACCGTCACGGTGCTGCTGAGCGGACGCCAGGGCTCCCTGCCCGAGCCGGCCCTCGCCTACGAGGAAGGGCAGCTGCTCCAGGCGGTCACCCCTGTGAGGTGACCAGGGGACGCCCACCCGGACCAGTCACCCTGCGCAACGAGGTACCCGCGCAGCGAAACCTGAGTAACCTCATTGGCATGAGGGAGCACCCCCAGGGCGAACACGCGCCGCACCCCGACGTCTGGACCGGACGCGCCACCAACCGCGTCCAATGGCTGCTGGCGCTGGTCGGTGCCGCCTGCATGGCGCTGGGCATCGAGCTGGCCGTCGACTCGGCCTGGACCTCCGGCGTCGCCCCGCTCGCGATGGCCGTCGTCGGCTGCATCGCGGCGGGCCTGCTGGTGCTCTTCGGCACCCTGGCGTTCGTGCATGTCGCCCTGAAGGTCGACAAGGAGTCCCTCGAAGTGCGCTGCGGCCACATGGGTGTGCCGCGTCGCCGTATCCCGCTGTCGCACGTCGCGGGCGCCGACTTCGCCCCGCTGGTGACCCCGCGCCACTGGGGCGGCTGGGGCTACCGCTGGCGGCCCGAGAAGGGCACCGCGGTCGTCGTACGGCGTGGGGAGGGCGTGGTGCTGCGGCTGTGGGACGGGCACACGTTCACGATCACCGTGGACGACGCCGAGGCCGCGGTACGGGTCATCAGGGACCGGCTGCGCGCGGGCACCCCCGGCACGGCGCACTGACCTCATACCGCGCGGTGGGGGCGCGCCTCCGGTACGGCTGCGGCTGACGCGTCGGGCATCGGGCGGGCCGTGGCCAGCCCGGCCACGAGTCCCGCGCCCACGGACACCGTGGTGAAGCTGAGCGCGTTGCCCACCGCGGCGATCGCCGCGAGACCCGTCAGCGCCGCACCCGCGGTGAGCACGACCGGTGTGGGTCGTGGCGCGCGCCAGAGCGCGAACAGCACCCAGCAGAAAGCCGCCGCCAGCAGCACCACTCCGACGACTCCCTGCTCGGCCGCCTGCTGCAAGGGGGCCGAGTGCGGTTTGCCGTCGGACAGCAGGGTGCTGGTCGCCGTCGTGCTGAGCTCCCCGAACCGTCCCGGGCCCACGCCCAGGGCGGCGTCCTCCCGCGCCAGGTCCAAGGCGTCGTGCCACAGGTCCACACGGTGCCCGGTCAGCTGGCCCTCCAGCGAGGCGGCGAGCCCGTCCGGCACCGCCCGTCCGGCAACCGCCCAGGTCAGGCCAATCACCAGGGCCGTGGTCAGGGCCAGCCCGGCGATGCCGACACCCCGGTGGTGCATACGGCCGGCGGCCAGCGAGCACAGCAGCACCGCGGAACAGGCGACGAGGCCGGTGGTGGAGCCGAGAGCGGCCGCGGTCACCGCGACCGCGGCGGCCAGCAGGCGCAGGGTGAGCCGCAGGGCGGGTGCGGTGGCGGCCCAGGCCGCGCAGCAGGCGGCGCCCGCGGAGAGGGTGAGCAGGGCGGCGGTGGCACCGGCGTGGCCGAGCGGCGGGATGATCTCGGGGTCCGGGCCGAGACGGGGGAGGGTGACCGTCAGGGCCACTCCGGCCAGCGCCGCGGCGCACGGGGCGGCGACCGGCAGCAGCGCTCCGCCGATCCGGCCCGCCGCGTAACCGGCGGCGACCGCCAGGATCGCGAGCAGCACGCCCTCGGGCCGGCCGTCCTGGACCGCGGCCGTGACCAGGGACCAGGTGGCGCAGGCGCCGAGCACGACGACGCCCGCCGCGTCAGAAACGTTTCGTCTTTCGCCGATGTCTCTGGTGCCCTCAGAACCGGCCGCAGACGTCATCCCCGTGGCACCCACCCCGACCCCCGCTACCCGGTCGGCCCCCGAACCATGGCGAAACGTTCCGACACGGCCCTGACCGGCTCGTACGACACTTGCTCCGGCACACCGTAACGGCTGATGGACGATTTGTGGACGTCTTGGGCAGGAGCGATGCGCTACACGGTGCCGCCGCCCATGGACCGCGCTGTCGGCGTCAAGGTCAACCGCCGTACACTCCCACCGTGACCGTCACCGCAACCTCCGTGGATGAGTCGGACCAGGTGAATCCGCTCGCGCCCGCCCCGCGCCGGGCGTGGCTCGCGCGCCTGCTTCCGGCTCTCGCCGCGGCGCTCTTCGGAGTGCTGCTCTACATCAGCTTCCCGCCGCGCACCCTGTGGTGGCTGGCCCTCCCGGCCTTCGCCGGTTTCGGCTGGGTGCTGCGCGGCCGCAGCTGGAAGGCGGGCCTCGGTCTCGGTTACCTCTTCGGCCTGGGCTTCCTGCTGCCCCTGCTGGTGTGGACGGGCGTGGAGGTCGGCCCCGGCCCCTGGATCGCGCTGGTCGTCATCGAGGCGGTCTTCGTCGCGCTGGTCGGCGCCGGCGTAGCCGCGGTCTCCCGGTTGCCGGGCTGGCCCGTGTGGGCCGCGGCGCTGTGGATCGCCGGAGAGGCGGCACGCGCGCGTGCGCCGTTCAACGGATTCCCCTGGGGCAAGATCGCCTTCGGTCAGGCCGACGGCGTCTTCCTGCCGTTCGCCGCGGTCGGCGGCACCCCGGTGCTCGGCTTCGCGGTCGTGCTGTGCGGCTTCGGCCTGTTCGAGATCGTCCGGCTCGCCGTGGGCCGGCGGCGCACCCGGGCCGTGCAGCGGTCCGCCGCGGCCGTGGCCCTGCTGAGCGTCGCCGTCCCCGTCGTCGGCGCCCTGGCCGCCCGGCCGCTGGTGAGCGACAAGGCCGAGAACGGCACGGTGACCGTGGCGGTCATACAGGGCAACGTGCCGCGCGCGGGGCTTGACTTCAACTCCCAGCGCCGCGCCGTGCTCGACTACCACGCGCGGGAGACCGAGCGGCTGGCCGCCGAGATCAAGGCGGGCAAGGCCGCCAAGCCCGACTTCGTGCTGTGGCCGGAGAACTCCTCCGATATCGACCCCTTCGCCAACCCCGACGCGCGCACGGTCATCGACACCGCGGCCAAGGCCATCGGTGCGCCGATCTCGGTCGGCGGAGTCGTGGAACGCGACGGCAAGCTGCTCAACGAGCAGATCCTGTGGGACCCGGTCAAGGGCCCGCTCCAGACCTACGACAAGCGGCAGATCCAGCCGTTCGGCGAGTACCTGCCGCTGCGGTCGATGATCGGGGCGATCAACTCCGACTGGACGTCAATGGTCCGCCAGGACTTCAGCCGGGGCAGCAAGCCGGGTGTGTTCACCATCGACGGCACCAAGGTGGGACTGGCCGCGTGCTACGAGGCCGCGTTCGACTGGGCGGTGCGTGACACCGTCACCGACGGCGCGCAGATGATCACCGTGCCGAGCAACAACGCCACCTTCGACCGCAGCGAGATGACCTACCAGCAGCTCGCCATGTCCCGGGTGCGGGCCGTCGAGCACAGCCGGACCGTCACGGTCCCGGTGACCAGCGGTGTCAGCGCGATCATCATGCCGGACGGGACCATCACCCAGAAGACCGGCATGTTCGTCGCCGACTCCCTGGTGCAGAAGGTTCCCCTGCGCTCCTCCGAGACGCCCGCCACGCGGCTCGGCATCCTGCCGGAGATCGCCCTCGTGCTGATCGCCGCAGGCGGGCTGGGCTGGGCGATCGGCGCCGGTGTGCGCAAGAGGCAGGCCGCACCGGCCCGTTAGGGTCGGGGCCATGCCTACACCTGACTTCATTCGTACGATCCGGGCTTCCGCGGGGCACCAGCTCCTGTGGCTGCCCGGCGTCAGCGCCGTCGTCTTCGACGACGAAGGGCGGGTCCTGCTGGGCCAGCGCGCGGACAACCACAAGTGGACGGTGATCTCAGGCATCCCCGACCCCGGTGAGCAGCCCGCGACCGCGGCCGTCCGGGAGGTGTACGAGGAGACGGGAGTGCGCTGCGTCGTCGAGCGGGTCGTGCTCATCCGGTCCGGGAAGGAAGTCGCCTACCCCAACGGCGACAGATGCCAGTTCATGGACATCACCTTTCGCTGCCGAGCCGTCGGCGGCGGGGCGCGCGTGAACGACGACGAATCGCTGGACGTCGGCTGGTTCGAGGTGGATGCGCTGCCGAAGATGGGCGAGCGCCAACTGTTCCGCATCAAACAGGCCCTGTCCGATGAACCCACATGGTTCGAACCCACGAGCTCCGCCTGAAGTATGGGTTGTGACCACATGGGGCGGGGCGAAAGCGCTGCCTAGGGTCGGGGGCATGACCGCGTCCAACGCCCTCCCGGCCACCCCCGCCCCCTCGCTCGACCTCGGCGGCCGCACCGCCCTTGTCACCGGCGCCGCCGGAGGTATCGGCCGCGCCTGCGCGCTGCGGCTCGCGGCCGCCGGGGCCAAGGTCAGAGCGGTCGACCGGGACGCCGAGGGCCTGGAGGCGCTCGCCGAGCTGTGCCGGGGCCTCGCGGGCACCGTCGAGCCGCACCCCCTCGACCTCATCGACCTCGACGCCGCCGAACTAGCCGCGGCCGGCACCGACGTCCTCGTCAACAACGCCGGACTGCAACTGGTACGGCCCCTGGAGGAGTTCCCGCCCGACGTCTTCCACACGGTGCTCACCGTGATGCTGGAAGCGCCGTTCCGGCTCATCCGCGGCGCCCTGCCCCATATGTACGGCCAGGGATGGGGACGCATCGTCAACGTGTCCTCCGTGCACGGGCTGCGTGCCTCCGCCTACAAGGCGGCCTACGTGTCCGCCAAGCACGGTCTTGAGGGCCTCTCCAAGACCGCCGCCCTGGAGGGCGCCCCCCATGGCGTCACCTCGAACTGTGTGTGCCCCTCCTATGTGCGCACCCCCCTCGTCGAGAAGCAGGTCGCCGACCAGGCCCGGGCGCACGGCATCCCCGAGGAACGCGTCCTGAGCGACGTCATGCTCCAGGACAGCGCGCTCAAGCGGCTCATCGAACCGGACGAGGTCGCCGAGGCGGTGGCGTATCTGTGCAGTCCGCAGGCCTCCTTCGTGACCGGTACGTCGCTCGTCCTCGACGGCGGCTGGACGGCGCACTAGGGGGTGTTTTGAAAGTCCCGCACAGCACCCACGGCGCCCGGCACGCACCCTCGCCGCACCGGCCAAAGACCCAAGTACGTCCAGTACGAGGGCCTTCGTCCGGCACGCCGAGGGCACGCACCGAACACCGCGGGCACCGCACAGGACTTTCAAAACACCCCCTAGGCGATCGCGCGCCCCGGGTTGTCCACAGGGGCTGACCCGGTGGCGGTGTGATGAGGAATCCTGTGAGCATGTCCCGCGATCACGTGCAGTCCGCAGAGCGCTCCGCCGGCCTTCCGCCGGACGGCGGCACCGAGGCGCCCTTCCTCGAACTGCTGGCCCGAGGCGCCTCGGCCGAGGCCTACGAGCAGCCGGTGCTGCTCGCGCGCGCCGAGGGACAGCCCGCCGAGCGGATCGCCGCGCTCGAAGCGGCGAAGCGGCTCGCGCTGCGCGTCCGCTCGGAGCTGGAGGGCCGGCGCCGCCGCGAGGCCGAACTGTCCGCGCTCTTCGAGACCGCCCACGACTTGGCGGGCCTGCGGGACCTGGACGCCGTACTCCAGGCGATCGTGCAGCGCGCCCGGTCGCTGCTCGGCACGGATGTCGCCTACCTCAGCCTGAACGACCCCAAGCGCGGCGACACCTATATGCGGGTGACCGAGGGCTCGGTCGCCGCCCGCTTCCAGCAGCTGCGCCTCGGTATGGGGGAGGGGCTCGGCGGCCTCGTCGCCCAGACGGCGCGCCCGTACGTCACCGACGACTACTTCCAGGACGACCGGTTCCGGCACACCCTCAGCATCGACGCCGGTGTCCGCGACGAGGGCCTGGTGGCGATCTGCGGGGTGCCGCTGATGCTGGGGCACCACGTCATCGGCGTGCTCTTCGCGGCGGACCGGCGGGCCCGGGTCTTCGAGCGAGAGCAGATCGCTCTGCTGGGCTCCTTCGCCGCCCTGGCCGCCGCCGCCATCGACACCGCCAACCTCCTCACCGAGACCCGCTCGGCCCTCGCCGACCTGGAGCGGGCCAACGAGATCATCCGGGACCGCAGCGGAGTCATCGAGCGGGCCTCCGACGTCCACGACCGGCTCGCCGAGCTCGTGCTGCGCGGCGGCGGGGTGCACGACGTGGCCGCGGCGGTCTCCGAGGTCCTCGACGGCACCGTCGAGTTCACCGAGAGCGCCCCCGCCCGTGCCCTGGAGACCTCCCGCGCCGAAGGACATGCCGTACGGCACCAGGAAGACTGGATCGCGGCCGTCGCCGCGGGCGGCGAACTGCTCGGCGCGCTGGTGCTGCGCGGCCATCCCGGGCTCGACCCCGTCGACCAGCGCACGCTGGAGCGCGCCGCCATGGTCACCTCGCTGCTGCTGCTCGCCCGGCGCTCGGCCGCCGAGGCCGAACAGCGGGTTCGCGGCGAGCTGCTGGACGACCTTCTGGACGGACGTGACCGCGACCCGCGCCTGCTGCGCGAGCGCGCCGCCCGCCTCGACGCCGACCTGGACGCCACCCACGTGGTCCTCGCCGCCCGCCTCGACGGCCCCAAGGCGGGCGCCGACGCGGAGGCCGCCGCCCGCCGGCGGCTGTGGTCCGCCGCCTCGCATCTCGCCGCGACCCGGCACGGCCTGGCCGCGGCCCGGGACGGCGGCACCGTCCTGCTGCTGCCCCTGGAAGCGGGCGACACCGCCACCGACACAGCCCGCCGCACCGCCCACCATCTGGGCACCGCCGTCCACGAGCCGGTCACCGTCGGCGCCTCCGCCCCGGTGGAGGACCTCGCCACCTACCCCGACGCCGTGGCCCCCGCCTACGAGGAGGGCCGCCGCTGCCTTGACGCCCTACGGCTCCTGGGGCGCCGAGGGGACGGCGCCGCGGCCGAGGACTTCGGCTTCGTCGGCCTGCTCCTGGCCGGCGACCGGGACATCACCGGCTTCGTCGACCGCACCATCGGCCAGGTCGTGGCCTACGACGAACGGCGCGGCACCGACCTGGTGCGCACCCTCGACGCCTACTTCGCCAGCGGGATGAGCCCCGCTCGCACCAAGGACGACCTCCATGTCCATGTGAACACGGTCGCCCAGCGCCTGGAGCGCGTCGGCCGCCTGCTCGGCGACGACTGGCAGAGCCCGGCCCGCGCCCTGGAGATCCAGCTGGCGCTGCGGCTGCACCGGCTGGCGGGCTGAGCGCTTCGCGCACATGGCTCAGCCCCCAACCGTGGTGATGGTTGGGGGCTGAGCCGCTCGACGTCAGCGGACCGAGGCCGGGTCCGTGGCGTCCTGCGGGGAGTCGGTGGCGCCGATCTGCGACAGGTCGCGGTGCCGTGTCTCGCGGGCCGCGGCGAGGGCGACGAGCGTGATGGCCACCGCGGCCAGCAGGTACAGCGAGATCAGCGTCGAGCCGTCGGACTCCACCAGCAGCGCCGTCGCGATGAGCGGTGCCGGAGCGCCGGCCGCGACGGAGGCGAACTGCGCGCCGATCGACGCGCCCGAGTAGCGCATGCGGGTCGCGAACATCTCGGAGAAGAACGCCGCCTGCGGCGCGTACATCGCCCCGTGGAAGATCAGGCCCACCGTCACCGCGACGATCAGCAGGCCGAAGCTCTCGGTGTCGACGAGGGCGAAGAAGGGGAACGCCCACGCGCCCATCCCGAGCGCGCCCAGCAGATAGACCGGACGCCGGCCCCACCGGTCGGACAGCGCGCCCCAGCCCGGGATCACCGCGAAGTGGATCGCGGAGGCGATCAGGACGGCGTTCAGGGCGGTCTGCTTCTCCAGACCGGTGTGTTCGACGGCGTACACCAGGATGAAGGCCGTGATCACGTAGTACGAGATGTTCTCGGCCATCCGCGCGCCCATCGCGATGAGCACGTCCTTCCAGTGGTGCCGCAACACGGCGACCAGCGGCATCTTCTCGACGACCTGCTCGGCCTTGCGTGCCTCGGCCTGCGCCAGCGCCGCCTTGAAGACCGGCGACTCGTCGACCGACAGCCGGATCCACATCCCGACGATCACCAGCACACCGGAGAGCAGGAACGGCACCCGCCAGCCCCAGGACTCGAATGTGGCGTCGCTCTGCAGCGCCGTCAGGGCGGCCAGCACGCCGGTGGCGAGGAGCTGACCGGCGGGCGCCCCGGTCTGCGGCCACGACGCCCAGAAGCCGCGCCGCCGCGCGTCCCCGTGCTCGGAGACCAGCAGCACGGCACCGCCCCACTCACCGCCGAGCGCGAAGCCCTGGACGAGGCGCAGCACGGTCAGCAGCACGGGAGCGGCGGTGCCGATGGTGTCGTGGGTGGGCAGCAGCCCGATGGCGAAAGTGGCGCCGCCCATCAGCAGCAGGCTGAGAACGAGCAGCTTCTTGCGCCCCAGCCGGTCGCCGTAGTGCCCGAACACAAGGGCACCGATGGGCCGGGCGGCGAAGCCGACGGCGTAGGTGAGAAAGGAGAGCAGGGTGCCGACGAGGGGGTCGGAATCGGGGAAGAAGAGCGTGTTGAAGACCAGTGCGGCGGCGGCACCGTAGAGGAAGAAGTCGTACCACTCGATGGTGGTGCCGATGAGGCTGGCGGCGACGATGCGCTTCAGACTGGCGGGAGTTGGGGGAGCGGATGCTGCGGAGGCCATGTGCGCCACTTCCTCGTGTGCGGTGGGGACGGGTACGTGTCGGCACACCGTAGAAACACGCAGGTCAGGCGCACATGTGGCGGGACAACATAGTTCGGGGCCAGCTTATGCGTCCGGCCGCCATGCCTGCTCGCCCCGCGGCGTACCAGCGGCGGTCGGCCATCGCATCGTGAGGGTGAAGTTCGGGCGGTCATCCGGACGTCGCCCGCGCGGCGCGTGTCCGGGCGTGGCGGGGGTGGGGTGCTCTGAGACGTCAGGACGGCTCACGCGTGAAGGAGACACACGGCATGCTCGGACAATCGAAGGCGTTCAGCGGCTTCTCCGTCGACGACCTCGGCAAGGCCCGCCAGTTCTATGGCGAGACCCTCGGTCTCCAGGTCGAGAACGCCGGGCAGGGGGACATGGAGATGCTGATCATCAAGCTCGGCAGCGGCGCCCAGGTCTTCGTCTATCCCAAGGAAACGCACACCCCCGCGTCGTTCACGATCCTCAACTTCCCGGTGGACGACATCGAGTCCGCAGTCGATGACCTGGAGCGGCGCGGCGTGACCCTGGAGCGCTACTCCGAATTCGACCACGACGCGAAGGGCATCGTCCGGGTCGGCGGAGGCGGCCCCGCGGCGATCGCGTGGTTCACCGACCCCGCGGGGAACGTTCTCTCCGTGCTCCAGGAGAACTGACGGGCCGTTGAGTGTCAGCGTCGGCGCCCCCAGGTCATGAGCATGCCCGGGCCGAGTTCGGCGAGCCCGGGCGAGGCCAAGTAGGCCAGGGCCGCGTCGACGGTGGCGGCGTCCACCTGGCCGGTCGCCTCCAGCGCGGGGCGCATCCGCTGCCAGGTCTGGGACCAGAAGCGGGCGAGTGGGCCGTCGGCGACCAGGGGCGGACAGTACAGTTCCGCGGCGACGTCCGCCAGGCCTTCCTCCCGTAGGAAATGCGGGTAGGCCGGTACGCGGGAGATGTCGGTGCCGATCGTCGTGCGCAGCGCCTCCCACATGGCGTCCATGGTCCGCCGGTAGGCGGAGGAGGCGTCGAGGCCGTCGGGCAGGTCCACGGCGTCGCCGAGGAGGAGCCTGCCACCTGGGTTGAGCCAACCCGCCAGCCTTGAGACGAGGCGGCGGCGTTCGGGGAGGTGCATCAGCACGAACCGGGCGTGGATCTGATCGAAGGTGCCCAGGTCCAGGGTTTCGTCGGTGAGGTCCGCGGTGACCACCCGCAGGCCGGGTTCCGCCAGTCCCTCCAGTGCGCCCGTGTCCCGGTCCACGGCGACCACCTCCGCGGCGCCCGCCTCCCGCAGCAGCCAGCGCGCCACGGTGCCGGTGCCGGCCCCCACCTCAAGGCAGCGGAGGCCGGGCCCGGCTCCCAGGGCCCGGAGCCGGTGGGTGGTGACGGGGTCGTAGACCACCGCGGCATCGTCGATCCGCTCCGTCTCGCGCGGGTGCTCGGGGGCGAACAGGGCCTCGCCGTACCGGCCGTGTGCGGCATCCGCGCCACCGTGGGCCGAGGGGTCGGTCGAGTGCATGATCCGACGCTAGAGCCGCCGCCGGGGCGCGGCCATCGGGGCCTGGAGGGTCACGGCATGGCGGGGCCGTCTGCCGGGCCCGGCAGGGCCGCCTCAGCGACTTGGGCGGCTCCGATTGAGTGGACTCGCCTGAACGGGTGCTGCGGCCGGGCCTCAGCCCGGTAACCGATGGGTGATGTTCCCGTCAGATCCCCCCTGAACCAGAAGAGGTGGCCCCGCCGTGCGGCGATCACCCTCCCGCCGCCTGTTCGCCACGGCCCTGCTCGTGGCCTCCATGCTCACCCCCTTCGCGGTGACGCCCGCTGCAGCCGTTCCCGCCGCGAACGCCCCCCGGTACGACAACGACGACTCCCCTCAGCACGGTCTGGGACCCGACCTCACCGCCCGGCTGGACAAGGCCATCGAGGACGTCCGCAAGAAGGCCGACATCCCCGGCCTGGTCGTCGGGCTGCTCAGAACGCTGCCGACGGGCTTCCCCGGCACCAGCTACGGCCTGGGCATCCTCAACAGCGGCGGCTGGATCGGGCACAACGGCTCCATCCCGGGCTACGAGACGGTGACCGTCTACCTGCCCTCGAAGAAGGCGACCTTGGTGCTGATGATGAACACGGACATCACCCACCAGGGCCAGGAGCCGTCCTCGCTGGTCGCCCGGGCGATCACCGAGATCGTGACCCCGAAGAACGTGTACGACCGCCCGTTCCCGACGCGCTAGCCACCCGGGGGGCGGGCTGACCGCTCCTCGAAGTCGCGTGTGGTCCTTGACGACTGGATCGCCCAGCACCCGCTCTTCTTCGGCTATTCCGCCTCCATGGCCTACCTCCCGTCCGAGCGCCTGTCCATCGCGGTCTCCACCACTGAGGGCCCCAGCGCGCAGGACGGCCACACGGCCCATACGATCGCCCAGCGCATCGCCGCCGCGCTTGCCCCGACCACCCCAAGCACCATGGTTCGGGCTGTGGCTATGTGTGCGGCCGCCATGCCCGGATGGGGAGAGGTGACTTGGCGACCGCGGGAGCGGACTCCGGGGCGCCTCCCGGCCGCAGGCCGACGACCAGGCCGGCGATCACCAGGGCGATGCCCTGCCAGACCCACGGCCCCGGCATGCCGGTACCCGCCGCGGCGGAGGCGACAGCCGCCCACGGGGATCCGGCCACCTCCCGCACGGCCGAAGGCCCTTCCAGCGTCACCCCGAGAACGGTCAGCGTCAGCCCGCGCTGCGGGTGGGCCGGCTCCTCGTACCGCCGGACCGACGGGACGCCGTGGTGACCGCCCAACGGTGTGACGACCTCGGCAACGGCATCCTCAGCCAGCTGATCCTTGCCCGGCTGATGGACCGCCGTCGACCCCTACCGCGAGACCGCCCACCGCATCGCCATCGAGGTCCCTGCGGCGGAGGGAAATGTCGCCTGCGCGGTCAAGCACTACCTGGACTACCGCAGACTCCTGCAGCAGGAACTGAGGGTCTCGCCGTCCCAGCGGATGACCGAGCTGATCCGCGAGCTGACGACGGCCTAGCGGAGGGTGTGACCTGAGTCACCCCAGGGTCTCCTTGGCGTCAACACCCCTCCCGTGTCACGATTTCCGCACGCCTTCCCTGCCCGAAAACAGCCCGCACGGCTGTCTGGTCCGAGCAGCTGAAGTCCCCTTCCGTTGAAGGACAGGCGCAACTCGCCGTCAGCGTTCTCTGTCTGACCGGCCGTCACCACCCACGCTTCCTCCCGTAGCCCGGCCATCGCGGCCGTGACCGGTGCTGTCCGGCAGCAACCGGGAGTCAGCGCTGCCCGCCTGACATATCGGCGGGCCGGTCTGCCTTCAGCGCGACGCTCCACTGCCCTTGCTGTCGAGACTCTGAGGAAGTGGATCCCAGATATGCCGAGGCTATGCAAGCCGGCGATGAACGCGCCCGAACACGTCATCACCCTGGAAGAGACTCTGGAATTCGCGGCAAGAGCACACGCCGGCAAGCCACAACTCGCCCTGGCGCTCCGGCTGATCCGGAACACCGGGGTCAGGAAGCGGCACATCGTCCAGCCCATCGAGCAGACGCTCCACCATCCCGGCTTCGAGGCGCGCAACCGCATCTACGAGGCCGAGTCGAAGAAGCGCACCCCTCAGGTCATCGAACAGGCCCTGGCCAACGCCGAACTGAGGACCCGTGACATCGACGCGATCATCTACGTGTCCTGCACCGGGTTCCTGATGCCGTCGCTGACGGCATGGCTGATCAACACCCTCGGCTTCCGCTCCGACACCCGGCAGATACCCATCGCCCAACTGGGCTGCGCGGCAGGCGGAGCGGCCATCAACCGCGCCCACGACTTCTGCGTCGCCCACCCCGGCAGCAACGTCCTGATCGTCTCCTGCGAACTGTGCTCGCTCTGCTACCAGCCCGACGAGGACGACATCGGCTCGCTGCTCTCCGACGGTCTGTTCGGCGACGCGGTCGCCGCCGCCGTCGTACGAGGTGAAGGCGGGGTCGGCATCGACCTGGAGCGCAACGCCTCCTATCTCATCCCGGACACCGAGGACTGGATCTCGTACGCGGTCAAGGACACCGGATTCCACTTCCGGCTCGACCGGCGGGTGCCCGGCACCATGGAGCCACTCGCTCCGGTCCTGCGCGAACTGGCCAAGGACCACAGCTGGGACGCCGGAAAGCTCGACTTCTACATCATTCACGCCGGCGGTCCGCGCATCCTCGACGACCTCGCGAAGTTCCTCGACGTCGACCGTGAGGTGTTCCGGCACAGCTGGTCGACCCTCAACGAGTACGGCAACATCGCCAGCGCCGTCGTACTCGAAGCCGCCCGAAGGCTGTTCGAGGAGGAGCCCCCCGCGCCCGGTGCCACCGGTCTGATCGCGGGGTTCGGTCCCGGGATCACCGCCGAGATGGCGCTCGGCACCTGGGCGGCCGACGGCGTCCCGCAGACCTTCGCCTGAACGCAGCGCGCGAACACAGGAAGCGGATCACATGACCGACCTCATCATCCCGGCCGGTGCCGGGCGAAAGCTGGTCACCCCGGCCCAGTCTGTGACCTTCAAGGCCACCCACGAGATGGGCTCCTCCGTATCGGTCTTCGAGGTGATCGTGCCGCCCGGATTCGATGTGGGGGCCCATGTCCACGAACGCTCCCAGGAGTTCTTCTACGTCCTTCAGGGCGAGCTGGACCTGTTGTGCTTCGAGCCGGCCGAGCGCACGGCGGACACCTGGCACCACTGGGAGTCGCCCAAGGGAGACCGGGTCGTGCGAGCCGGCGAGGGCAGCTGCATGTTCGTCCCGCCCGGGATCCCGCACGCGTTCCGCAACGCCACGGACAAGCCGGTGAAGATGCTCTTCCAGAGCTACCCCTCGCCCGAACACGAGGCCTACTTCGAGGAGATCGCCGAGATCTGGTCGCGCGGTACCGCGGTGGACCCCGCGGCCGTGGAGGCGATGCGGCGGCGGTACGACGTCGGACAGATCACGCCGCTGCGCTTCCAGCCGCCGTCGGCGGCCGGCATACCCAGCCAGAGCGAGAGGTGACCGTGATGCAACCGATTCCCCTCGTCCACGCAAGCCTCGGCGAGCGTGAACTCGCCGCCGTCGCCGAGGTGTTCGCCTCCGGCTGGCCGGCCGGGCAGGGCCCACGGGGCAAGGCGCTGGAGGCTCAGCTGGCCGAGAAGTACGGTGCCGGGGACGCCGTCACGACGAGCAACTGCGGTGCCGCGCTGCACCTGGCCCTGCTCGCGCTCGGCGTGGAGCCGGGCGACGAAGTGATCGTCGCCGACTACACCTTCCCGGCACCCGCCCAGGCCGTGCGCTACGTCGACGCCGTACCCGTCTTCGCCGACGTCCGGGCCGACACCGGCACCGTCGACCCGCAGGCGGTCGCCGACCTGATCACATCCCGCACGGTCGGCGTGATCGCGGTGGACACGCTCGGCCTCCCCGCCGACTACACGGAACTGCAGGCGATCGCCGACCGTCACGGCCTGTTCGTCGTCGAGGACGCCGCCTGCGCGGTCGGCGCCACCTACCAGGGCCGGCAGGCGGGTGCGCTCGCCGAGGTGGCCTGTCTGTCCTTCCACGGACGCAAGGGAGCCACCAGCGGTGAGGGCGGCGCGCTGCTCGCCCGGGACCCGAGGATCGGGGCCGACGCGCGGCTGCGCTCCTCCTTCGGCATCGGCAGCATCTTCGACCTGGGCAAGGTCGTCGGCCTGCCCATCCCGGAGTTCACCGAGATCGGCTTCAACTACAAGCTCTCCGACATCGCCGCTGCGATCCTCCAGGTGCAACTGGGCCGGATCGACGAGCTGTTGGCGCGCCGCAACGCCGTCGCCGCGCAGTACGCCGAACTCCTCGTCGACGAGGAGCTGTTGACGCCGCCGTACGTGCCAAAGGACCGCACTCATGCCTGGCAGTCGTACATCGTGACGCTGGACGCGGGCGTGGACCGCTCGGCGGTCGCCGCCGAACTGCGCGGGCAGGGCATCGGCTGCGGTCAGGGCGCGTGGGCGACCCATGCGCAGCCGGTGTTCCGGTCGGAGCAGAAGTGCCCGGTCTCCGCGGACCTGTTCGCGCGCAACCTCGCCATACCCATGCACGCGGAACTCACCTCGGACCAGGTCGAACGGGTCGCCGGGACGCTGCGCGGCGCGCTCCGCTCGGCTTCCGGCCGGACCCTGGGAGGGGCAGCATGACGAGCCCTCAGCCGTCACCCGACACCGTCATGCGGCTGATCAACGGCTACTGGGCCACCGGCATCCTCGCCGCCTCGGCGACCCACTCGCTCTTCACCCACCTGGAGAACGGCGCGGACACGGCCGCCGAACTGGCCGGCCGCGCCCGGATCTCCGAGCGGGGCGCGCAGACCCTGCTCGACGGGCTGGTCAGCGTGGGCCTGGTCGAGGTGTCCGGCGGCCGGTACCGCAACACCGCCGAGGCGTCCGCCTACCTCGTCGACGGCAAGCCCGCCTCGCTGAGCGGCTTCGCCAAGCTCAAGCTGACCCACATGGGCAGCCTGGCCGACCTGGCCGAGGTGGTCCGGGTCGGGGGACCGGTGGCGAAGTCGGTGGTGGAGGTGGCCAACAACCCGCACTGGGAGGGGATCGTCACGGCCATCGCCGCGCAGTCGAGGCCCGCCGCGACGATCGCAGCCGAGATGCTGGGCCTGGCCGGGGCCGGTGAGATCTCCATCCTCGACGTGGGCGGCGGCTCGGGCATCTACTCGGGCATCTGGCTGGAGGCCAACCCCGAGGCCCGCGCCACCCAGCTCGACTGGGAGCCGATCAACGCCATCGCCCGCCGGCTGCTGACGGAGCGCGGCGTGGCCGACCGGTTCACCACCGTCGACGGCGACTTCCACAGCACCGACTTCGGCACCGCCGAGTTCGACGTCGCGGTGTACTCCCACATCGCCCACCAGGAGGGGCCGGAGAGCAACGTCGAGGTCTTCACCAGACTCCGGCAGGCCCTCAAGCCCGGCGGCACTCTGGTCGTCAACGACTACGTCGTCGACGACGACCGCGGCGGCCCGGCCTTCCCGCTGATCTTCGCCGCCGAAATGCTCCTCAAGAGCAAGCAGGGCAGCACCTGGCGTCGCTCCGACTATCAGGAGTGGCTGACCAAGGCCGGATTCACGAGCGTCTCCTTCCACTCGGCGCCGCCCGCCACCTTGGTCATCGCCCGATGAGCGACGCCATCCACCCAGCCGGTAAAGGAGGCAGCCCGATGAAGGGCTCCGTGGCCTATCGATCGATCCAGAAGCGCGGTCTGCACATCGGCCTGCTGCCGGCCATGGCCGCGGCCGTCAACGGGACGACGCCCCTCACGCTCGACCACGATCTCGACGTACTTCCCGAGGTCGGCCGGAATGTGACGATCGCTCAGATAGCTGAATTGGCCGACGACTTGGCCAGCCGGCTGTGGGCCGCCGGTGTCCGGCCCGACGAGCATGTCGTGATCCACAAGAAGGCGAACGCCGATGTGTGGGTGCTGGCCTGCGCCACGTCCCGGATCGGCGCGGTGCCCGTGCTGCTCTCGCCGAGCCTGGACGCGGTGACGGTCGGCGCACTGCTCAAGAGGGTCGACCGGCCGAACCTGCTCACCGATGAACACAAGCTCGATGTGCTCGCCGAACTGCCCCTGGCACAGCTGACCCGGCAGGTGATCCTCGTCAACGGCGAGCGGCCACAGACCGTCTCGCTGGCCGGGCTCGCCAGGGCGCCGCGGGTCAAGCCCGTGGTGCGGCACATCGACGAGGCCGCCGTCATCACCCACACCTCCGGCACCACCGGAGTGCCCAAGCTGGTCGTGCACACGCCCCGCACCCAGGGCATCCGGCTCAAACCGCAGTGGCGGCTGCTCTCGCTCATGCGGCAGCGGGAGAACGTGGCGATCGCCATCCCCTTCGTGCACTCCCGGATCGTCGCGGCGATGGCCCTGGCCCTCCTGCGGGAGATGCCGGTGCTGCTCATGAACGGGTCGGAGCCCGACACGGTCGCCGAGCTGCTCCTGGAGAACCGGCCCGGGCTCATCGAGGCGCTGCCCAACTCGCTGATGGCGTGGGAGAGTCTGGCCGAGGACCCCCGCAAGCCGTTCGCCTCGGTGAAGTACTTCAGCAGCACCTTCGACGCGATCCACCCGAGGACGATGAGCCGGCTGCTCAAGTCGTCCGAGCGGCAGGGCGCCCTGTTCTTCCAGATCTACGGACAGAGCGAGGTCGGCCCCGCCGTCGGCCGCGCCTACTTCCGCCACTCCGCCCACAAGGCCAACGGCCGCTGCGTCGGCTGGCAGATGCCCCTGGGCTCGGCGAAGGTCCGGGTCGTCAGCCGCGACGGAAAGCGGCCTACGGAGCACAACCCCGGCCGCATCCAGGTCGCCTGGCCCGGTCTGGCCAAGACGTACTTCGGCGAGCAGGAGCGCTACGACAGCAATCGGGAGGGCGACTGGTGGCCGACCGGAGACGTCGGCTACTTCACCCGGTTCGGCTGTCTGCACATGCTCGACCGTGAGGTCGACATGATCCCCGGCGTGCGCAGCTCCCTTGAGGTCGAGGATCTGGTCCTCGCCAAGATGCAGGAACTGAGCGAACTCGTCGTGGTCCACGGCCCGGACTCCGAGGCCGTCCCGGTGCTGTGCACCCACGGCGACCGGCCGCTGGACCTGGAGCGCTGGCGCGCGGCCGTCGCCGACTTCCCCCAGCTGGCCGACCCGGTCCAGATCCCCGAGGCCGAACTCCCGCGCACCGGCACGCTCAAGGTGCAGCGCCTGGCGCTGGCGGACCGGCTCAAGGACAAGTTCAAGCACGGGGCCTGATCCAGAAACCGAGAAGCGGCGGCCTCGGTGCCGCCGCTTCTCGCATGTGCAAGGCAAACAGGAACCGAGACTGACTCTTTGGAGCAATGATGTCGGGTGCAGTCGATGTCTCTGTGGCAGGTTTCTATTCCGCCATCGAGAAGTCAGCCGGCCTGCTGGACGTGACCGCCTCGCGTGATGTCGTCCGGCCCATTCTGGCCGCGTTCGAGGAGGAACTCGCCCAGGCCGTGATCGCCTTCAGGGTGGCCACCAACGCGAAGCACGAAGGAGATTTCGACGCCCGCTTCACGCTGCCCAAGGAGGTCGACCCGTACGCCGTCGCCCTGTCGAAGGGCCTGATGGAGAAGCCGGACCACCCCATCGGCAGCCTGCTTGAGGACATCCAGCAGCTCTGCCCCATCGACAGTTACGGCATCGACTTCGGCGTCACCTCCGGGTTCAAGAAGATCTGGGTGTACTTCCCGGCCGGAGAGCACGAGACCTTGGCCCGGCTCACCGGTCTGCCGTCGCTGCCGGCGAGCCTGGCCGAGAACATGGATTTCTTCACCCGGTACGGCCTGGCCGACAAGGTGGACGTCATCGGGATCGACTACCGCAGCCGCACGATGAACGCCTACCTCAGGGCGCCCGCGGAGTGCTACGAGAAAGACACCGTCCTGGCGATGCACCGGGACATCGGGCTGCCGAGCCCGAGCGAGGAGATGTTCGCCTTCTGTGAGAAGGCGTTCGGGATCTACACCACCCACAACTGGGACTCCACCGAGATCGAGCGGATCTCCTACGGGGTGAAGACCGAGAACCCGATGGCCTACTTCGCCCGGCTCGGCACCAAGATCGAGCACTTCGTGAAGAGCGTTCCCTACGGTGTCGACGAACCCAAGATGGTCTACGCGGCCGTGACGTCGTCCGGCGAGGAGTACTACAAACTCCAGTCCTACTACCGCTGGCGCCCTGTCAGCCGTCTGAATGCCGCGTATATCGCCGCTCGCGACACCGTGCACGAGGGGTAACCGCGATGAGCGAGCAGGGCAGTCCAGTCTTCCAGTTCAGCCGCATGGAGAGCCTCCTGCGAGGCCGCCGGCTGCGCCGTCTGACCGTGGACGGCGTCGACGCCGTGTTCGTCAGGGATCCGGTCCTGGTCCGCAGGATATTGGTGAGCGAGAGCAGGAACTACGGCAAGGGTGAGCTGTTCCGGAAGGCCAGGAACCTCAGCCGGGTCGGAATGCTCTCGGAGGACGAGGCCATGCACCGGCACTACCGGCGGCTGGCCAATCCCTTCCTGCGGTCGACGAAGGTCGACGCATACGTTCCCACCATGCGTGACATCGTCCGTGACGTCGTGTCCTCGTGGCGCGTCGGCGATGCCGTGGACATTCAGGCCGAGATGTGCCGGATCACCTGTGCCATCTCGGTGAGCACACTCATACCCGGGCTCTCGCCCCGGATGACGGATGCGCTGAGCGAGCGCCTTTCCTGCCTGGCCTGGGAAATGATCAGGAAGCCGCTGTACGGGAGATCGGCGGCCCGAGCGGCCCGGCCGGGCGCGTCCAAGAGGCTTTCCCAGGCGCGCAAGGAGTTCCGGGACCTGCTCGCGGAATGCATTGCCGGCCTCCCGGATGATCCCGACTCGGCGGGCGGCTACCTCTCGGTGCTGCTGATGGACTGCGATGACGAGGGGAACCGCCTCCTCACGCCGGAGCAGGTGTGCGAGGAAGCGGTCATGATGATGACCGCGGCCACGGTCACCACGGCTTCCGTCATGTCCTGGGCGCTGTATGTGCTTTCCGGGAATCCCCTCGTCGAGGAGCGGCTCCTCAAGGACCTGATGCGCAGGGGAAGCGCCGCCCAGGGGCTGGACACGTCCAGCTACACGCTCCGGTTCCTGATGGAGGTTCTGCGCCTCTATCCGCCGGTATGGATCTCCTGCCGAAAGACCCTTGTGGACGTCACGCTCGGCGACCACTCGCTCCCCGCGGGGACGAATGTGGTCTTCAGCTCTTATCTGCTGCACCGGGACCCCGACTGCTATCCGGATCCGCAACGCTTCGATCCCGACCGATGGCTCTCCCTCAATCCCGGCAAGGTCGACGCTTCCTACATTCCCTTCGGCATCGGATCGAAGGGCTGCGTCGGGGAGATGTTCGCCTGGCAGGAACTCCAGGCCATCCTCGATGTGGTGACCCAGGAATGGAAACTCGGCACCGAGCCCGACCACCACATTCGCACGGCGCCGGAGACCACGCTCCATCCACGCCGCCTTCTCATGGTCCCGAGGCCCCGGTAACGACAAGGGAGTTGAGTGCTGTGACTCTTTCGACGTCGGCGGAGGGGGTGCCAACAGACCGACGGAGCCGTTCCGCCGGCATCGGCCGCGCTCACGCCAAGGCCGTGCTCCTCGGGGAACACGCGGTCGTGTACGGGGCTCCGGCGCTCGCCGTCCCCCTTCCCCAGCTGACGGTGACGGCCACCGCCCGGGCGACCGGCGGGCCGGGCGAGGTGTCCTTCACGATGACCGGTTCCCCGTCGCGGCCGATGGTGACGCAGGCTTCCGACGGACTGCGCCGGCTGATCACGGAGTTCACCTCGGCCATGGGCGTGGACGACAGCCCCCGCCTCGACGTGACCATCGACGGCGCCATCCCCCACGGCCGCGGCCTCGGCTCCAGCGCCGCCTGCGCCCGTGCGGTCGTCCATGCCCTCGCCGATCTCCACGACCGCGAGGTCACGGAGAACGAGACCTTCGACCTGGTGCAGACGGCCGAGAACATGGCGCACGGCCGCTCCAGCGGCGTCGACGCACGGACCGTGGGCGCCCGCGCCCCGCTGCTGTTCCACAACGGCGAGGTGCAGGAACTGAGCATCGGCTGCTACGGCCTGCTCGTCATCGCGGACAGCGGCCTGGTCGGCCGTACCAAGGACGCGGTCGAGCTGTTGCGCGAAGGATTCGAGCGGCACGCCGGAGCGAAGGAGAGATTCGTGCGCCGGGCCTCGCGGCTGACCGAGGAGGCCCGGTACGCCCTCGCCGACGGTCGGCCGGAGGAGCTCGGCGCGCGGCTGACGGACTATCACGATCTGCTGCGGGCGGCCGGACTCAGCACCAACCCCATCGACGCCCTCGTGGAAGCCGCGCTCACGGCGGGCAGCCTCGGAGCCAAGATCACCGGCGGTGGCCTGGGCGGCTGCGTCCTCGCCCTGACGCGCATGGAGCAGGCCGGTGAGGTCAGCCAGGAGCTCTACGCGGCAGGCGCCGTACAGACCTGGGTCGTACCGCTGAGAGGGCGTGCCGAGCATGCGCCCTGAACCCCAGGTCCTTGCGCCGGAGCCGAGCGCCGCCGGCAGTGCCACGGCCGTCGCGCACCCGAACATCGCGCTGATCAAGTACTGGGGCAAGCGGGACGAGCACCTGGTTCTGCCCCGCGTCGACAGCCTGTCGATGACCCTGAACGTCTTCCCTACGACCACCTCCGTCCGCCTCGACCCTGACGCCGCGCGGGACGTGGTGACCCTCAACGGCAAGCCCGCCGAGGGTGAAGCGCTGCGCCGCGTCGTCCACTTCCTCGACGTGGTGCGGGAACGGGCCGGGCAAGCGCACCGGGCCGTGGTGGACAGCGAGAACACCGTCCCGACCGGGGCGGGCCTCGCCTCGTCCGCGAGTGGATTCGCCGCCCTCGCCGTCGCCGCGGCCGCCGCGTACGGTCTTCCCCTCGACGCCACCGCCCTGTCCCGGCTCGCCCGGCGCGGCTCCGGATCGGCGTCCCGGTCGGTCTTCGGCGGCTTCGCGGTGTGGCACGCGGGCCCGGCCTCCGGCACCGCGCAGGAGGCCGACCTCCGCTCCTACGCCGAGCCCCTGCGCGTGGGTGACCTCGATCCGGCGCTGGTCATCGCCGTGGTCGACGCGGGCCCGAAGCCCGTGTCCAGCCGGGCGGCCATGCGGCGCACCGTCGACACCTCCCCGCTGTACGAACCGTGGGCCGTCTCCAGCAAGGCCGACCTGGACGAGATGCGGGCGGCTCTGCTCGCCGGGGACATCGAGACGGTCGGGGAGATCGCGGAACGCAACGCGCTCGGTATGCACGCGACCATGCTCGCGGCACGCCCCGCCGTGCGCTATCTGGCGCCCGCCACGCTCACCGCCCTCGACCGCGTGCTCCGGCTCCGACAGGACGGCATCCCGGCCTACGCCACCATGGACGCCGGGCCCAACGTGAAGGTGCTGTGTCGCCGCGCGGACGCCGACCGGGTGGCCGAGGCGGTGCGCGACGCCGTACCGGACGGCTCGGTGCACATCGCCGAACCGGGCCCGGGCGCCCGCCTGTTGCCCGGGGACGGTCGGTGATCCGGCGGTGCGCTCCGGGCAAGTTGTTCGTCGCGGGGGAGTACGCGGTCGTCGAGCCGGGCAACCCGGCGATTCTCGTCGCGGTCGACCGCTGTGTCACCGTCACGGTGACCGCCCCGGTCGAGGCGGGCGTCGAGATCTCCTCCGACCTCGGCCCGCGCGGCGAGCGCTTTGGGTGGCGGAACGGCCGGCTCGGCCCGCACACGGGACTCGCTCATGTGGTGTCCGCCATCGAGACGGTGGCCCGGCTGGCGGCCGAACGCGGCCTTGCCACACCGGAGTTCAGCCTGTCGGTCGAAAGCGGCCTGCACGACAACGGCACCAAATACGGCCTGGGGTCCAGCGGCGCCGTGACCGTGGCGACCGTGGCCGCGGTCGCCGCGTACTGCGGTCTCACCCTGTCCGCCGAGGAACGGTTCCGGCTGGCCCTGCTCGCCACCGCCGAGCTCGACCCCAAGGGATCCGGCGGTGACCTCGCCGCCAGCACCTGGGGCGGCTGGATCGCCTACCGGGCGCCCGACCGGCCGGCGGTGCTGGAACTCGCCCGCAGCGAGGGCGTAGCGGAGGCCCTGCGCGCACCCTGGCCCGGTTTCGCGATACGACGGCTGCCGGCGCCCGAGGGGCTCTGGCTGGAGGTCGGCTGGACCGGGCACCCCGCCTCCACCGTGTCCCTGGTGTCCGAGCTGCACCGGCGTCCCTGGCGCGGAACGGCCGCCCACCGAAGGTTCGTTCGCACCACCACCGACTGCGTGCGCGCGGCGATCACGGCACTGGAGCGCGGCGACGGCCAGGAGTTGATGGACCGCGTCCGGCAGGCCCGGCAGGAGCTGGCCCTGCTGGACGACGCGGTCGCCCTCGGTGTCTTCACGCCCCGGCTGACCGCGCTGTGCGAGGCCGCCGAAGCCGTCGGAGGCGCGGCCAAGCCCTCAGGGGCGGGCGGCGGTGACTGCGGCATCGCGCTGCTGGACGCCTCGGCCACGCGGGACATCGCCCGATTGCGCGAACGATGGGCCTCGGCCGGGGTGGTGCCCCTGCCGATCCGTCCCGCCGCGGAAGGGAACGAGGAATGATCGCTCAACGCAAGGACGACCACGTCCGGCTCGCTGTCGAACAACAGCAACAGCACAGCGGACGCAACCAGTTCGACGAGATCTCGTTCGTCCACCACGCCCTGGCCGGGCTCGACCGGCCGGACGTCTCACTCGCCACCACCTTCGCCGGCCTGTCCTGGCCGGTGCCGCTCTACATCAACGCGATGACCGGCGGCAGCGAGCGGACCGGCGCCATCAACCGGGACCTCGGCATCGCCGCCCGCGAGACCGGCGTGCCCATCGCGTCCGGGTCCATGAGCGCCTACTTCAAGGACCCGGACTGCGCGGAGACGTTCAGCGTGCTGCGCAAGGAGAACCCGGACGGGTTCGTCATGGCCAACGTCAACGCCACGGCCTCCGTCGACAAAGCACGGCGGGCCATCGACCTGCTCCGGGCGAATGCCCTTCAGATCCACCTCAACACCGTGCAGGAAACGGTGATGCCGGAAGGGGACCGGTCGTTCGCGTCCTGGGCCCCGCAGATCGAGAAGATCGCGGCCGGTGTCGACGTCCCCGTGATCGTCAAGGAGGTCGGCTTCGGGCTGAGCCGTGAGACCGTCCGTCTGCTGGAGGGGCTGGGCGTCCGGATCGCCGACCTCGGCGGCCGGGGCGGCACCGACTTCGCCCGCATCGAGAACGGCCGCCGCGAACTCGCCGACTACGCCTGCCTCAACGGCTGGGGACAGTCCACCGCCGCCTGTCTGCTGGACGCGCGGGACGCCCCGATCCCCGTCCTCGCCTCCGGCGGAGTGCGCCACCCGCTGGACGTGGCCCGCGCGCTGGCGCTCGGTGCGGGTGGCGTCGGCGTCTCCGGCACCTTCCTGCGCACGCTGCTCGACGACGGGGTGACCGCGCTGATCGCACGGATACGGACGTGGCTCGACCAACTGGCCGCCCTCCAGACCCTGCTCGGCGCGCACACCCCCGCCGCACTGACGCACTGCGACCTGCTGATCCACGGCGAGCTCCGCGACTTCTGCGCCGACCGGGGCATCGACACCGGGTCCCTCGCCCGACGTTCCAGCAGCCCTGACGTCCGCCACGAGATGACGGGAAACACACGATGACCGACAACGCGACCGCCGGGGTTCCGATGCGATGGGTGGGACCCCTGCGGATCTCGGGAAACGTGGCCACCACCGAGACCCCGGTCCCGCTCGCCACCTACGAGTCGCCGCTGTGGCCCTCCGTGGGCCGGGGCGCGAAGGTCTCCATGCTGTCCGAGCGGGGCATCGTCGCCACCCTCGTCGACGAGCGCATGACCCGGTCCGTGCTCGTCGAGGCGCTGGACGCGCAGACCGCGCTGACGGCCGCGCGGACCATCGACGCCCGCATCGGGGAGCTGCGCGACGTGGTGCGCACCGGCAGCCGGTACGCCGAACTGATCGGCGTCCGCCACGAGATCAACGCCAACCTGCTGTTCATCCGCTTCGAGTTCAGCACCGGCGACGCCTCAGGACACAACATGGCCACCCTCGCCTCCGACGCGCTGCTGCGGCACCTGCTGGAGACGATCCCGGGCATCTCCTACGGATCGATCTCCGGGAACTACTGCACCGACAAGAAGGCGACCGCCGTCAACGGCATCCTCGGCCGCGGCAAGAACGTGGTCACCGAGCTGCTCGTACCGCGTGCCGTGGTCGAGGGCGTGCTGCGGACCACGGCCGCCGACGTCGTCGCGCTGAACATCCGCAAGAACCTGCTCGGGACCTTGCTCGCCGGCGGCATCCGCTCGGCCAACGCCCACTTCGCGAACATGCTGCTCGGCTTCTACCTCGCCACCGGCCAGGACGCTGCCAACATCGTCGAGGGCTCCCAGGGCGTCGTCATGGCCGAGGACCGGGACGGGGACCTCTACTTCGCCTGCACCCTGCCCAACCTGATCGTGGGCTCCGTCGGCAACGGCAAGGGCCTCGACTTCGTGGAGTCGAACCTGGCCCGGCTCGGCTGCCGGGCCGAGCGCGCCCCCGGCGAAAACGCCCGCCGGCTCGCCGTCCTCGCGGCGGCGACAGTGCTCTGCGGCGAACTCTCCCTCCTCGCCGCCCAGACCAACCCGGGCGAACTCATGCGCGCACACGTCCAGTTGGAGCGCGCCAACGAGACAGCGAAGGCCGGTGTCTAGGGAAATGGCCAACGATTTTGCCGTAGGACTGCACGATCTGTCGTTCGCGACCACCGAGTTCGTCCTTGCGCACACCGTCCTCGCCGAGCACAACGGCACCGACATCGGCAAGTACCACCACGGCATCGGCCAGCGGTCGATGAGCGTGCCCGCCGCCGACGAGGACATCGTGACCATGGCCGCGACCGCCGCCGCGCCGATCGTCGAGCGACACGGCAGCGACGGGATCCGCACCGTCATCCTCGCCACGGAGTCCTCGATCGACCAGGCGAAGTCGGCCGGGATCTACGTCCACACACTCCTCGGACTGCCCTCCGCCACCCGGGTCGTCGAACTCAAGCAGGCCTGCTACGGGGCGACGGCGGCCCTCCAGTTCGCCCTCGGTCTGGTGCGCCGTGATCCGGCGCAGCGGGTCCTCGTGGTCGCCGCCGACGTCTCCAAGTACGAGCTGGACAGCCCCGGCGAGGCCACCCAGGGCGCCGCCGCCGTAGCCATGCTGGTCGGTGCCGATCCCGCACTCGTGCGCATCGAGGAGCCCTCGGGCGTGTTCACCGCCGACGTCATGGACTTCTGGCGGCCGAACTACCGCGAGGCCGCCCTGGTCGACGGCCAGGAGTCCATCGGGGCGTATCTGCTCGCGGTGCAGGGCAGTTGGAAGGACTACACCGAGCAGGGCGGGCGCGCGCTCGACGAGTTCGCCGCGTTCTGCTACCACCAGCCCTTCACGAAGATGGCGTACAAGGCCCACCGCCAGCTGCTCAACTACTGCGGGCACGGCGTCGACGAGGACCGTGTCACCCGGGACCTCGGACTGACCACGGCCTACAACAACGTCATCGGCAACAGTTACACCGCTTCTTTGTACCTGGCACTCGCCGCGCTGCTCGACCAGGCCGACGACCTGACCGACCGGCACATCGGCTTCCTCAGCTACGGCTCGGGCAGCGTCGCCGAGTTCTTCGCCGGCACCCCCGTACCGGGCTACCGGGAACACCTGCGCACCAAGGCGCACCGAGAGGCGGTCGACCGGCGCACACCCGTCGACTACGCCCGCTACCGAGGGCTGCACGCGTACGCGTTCCCGCCCGACGGGGGAGACCACCGCACCCCGTGCGAGACCACGGGCCCCTACCGGCTGGCGGCCCTGCGCGACCACAAGCGCGTGTACGAGACGCGCTAGGGGGTGTTTTGAAAGTCCCGCACAGCACCCACGGCGCCCGGCACGCACCCTCGCCGCACCGGCCAAAGA
>NZ_JAVRBF010000186.1:0-1147 GCF_032436805.1 Streptomyces sp. P17
CGCGCCGGATGGCGTTGAGCTTGGTGATGAGTGGAGCGATGGTTTCCGCGGTCTGCCAGTCACGCGGGCGCAACTGGTACTTCTCCGAGTCCAGGTACTCTTCGCTGCCCTCGCGCAGGGGGGTGTTCTCGCACAGCTCGTAGCCGCTGTAGATGCCCCAGGTGGGGGAGAGGGTGGCGGCGAGCACGGCGCGCAGTTCGAAGGCGGGGCGGCCGCCGTGCTGGAGGAAGGCGTGCAGGATGTCGGGGGTGTTGGCGAAGAAGTTCGGCCGCATGTAGGCCGCCGCCTCTCCCGACAGCTCGCTGAGGTACTCGGTCAGCTCCTGCTTGGTGTTGCGCCAGGTGAAGTACGTGTACGACTGCTGGAAACCGATCTGCGCCAGGGTGTGCATCATCGCGGGGCGGGTGAACGCCTCGGCCAGGAAGATCACGTCCGGGTCGGTGCGGTTGATCTCCGCGATCACCCGCTCCCAGAACAGCACCGGCTTGGTGTGCGGGTTGTCCACCCGGAAGATCCGCACCCCGCGGGCCATCCAGTGCCGCAGCACCCGCAGCGTCTCCGCGATCAGCCCGTCCAGGTCGGCGTCGAAGGCGATGGGGTAGATGTCCTGGTACTTCTTGGGCGGGTTCTCCGCGTGGGCGATGGTGCCGTCGGGGCGGTGGTGGAACCACTCGGGGTGCTTGTGCACCCAGGGGTGGTCCGGGGAGCACTGCAGGGCGAAGTCCAGCGCCACCTCAAGCCCGTGGCCGCGGGCCTGCTCGACGAACCAGGTGAAGTCCTCCAGGGTGCCCAGGGCCGGGTGGACGGCGTCGTGGCCGCCCTCGGGGGAGCCGATCGCCCACGGCACGCCGACGTCGTCGGGGGTCGGGTCGAGGGTGTTGTTGCGGCCCTTGCGGAAGGTGGTGCCGATCGGGTGGACCGGGGGGAGGTAGACGACGTCGAAGCCCATCGCGGCGATCGCGGGCAGCCGGCGCGCGGCCGTACGGAACGTGCCGTGCGGCACCTCGGCGGTGCCCTCCGAGCGGGGGAAGAACTCGTACCAGGACCCGTACAGCGCCCGCTCCCGCTCCACCAGCAGCGGCAGCGGCTCCGAGGCCGTCACCAACTCCCGCAGCGGATACCGGGACAGCACCGCGTCCACCTGGGG
>NZ_JAVRBF010000382.1:0-400 GCF_032436805.1 Streptomyces sp. P17
TTGCTAACAATTCAACTCTAAAGGCCCGTATTGGCTGGCAAGGATTGACTACTAAAGAATATCTTAACTCCGGTCATTATGGATTGATTACGGGCACGGATTTCAATGGTGGCAAGATCGTATGGGAAGGATGTCATTTTGTCGAAAAAGATCGTTACGACCAAGATGTTAATATCCAACTAAAAAATAATGATGTTCTAATCACGAAAGATGGAACTATCGGAAAGGCGGCATACATCGAGAATTTGCCATTTCCTGCAACTCTGAATAGCGGAGTTTTTATCATTCGACCTCTAAATGATTCGTACGAGCCAAAGTATTTCTACTATGTACTGATGTCTCGTTTTTTCACGGAATTTCTGAATAAACTTGCTGCCGGTTCTACTATTTCGCATTTGTA
>NZ_JAVRBF010000383.1:0-400 GCF_032436805.1 Streptomyces sp. P17
GGATACTGTCGTGAACTACAGCCGTGGAAAGCTTGACGCCAAGCCAGCGGAAATTACCAAGGCACTCGGCCTTGAAGATGATGCAGACATTTCAGGTGTAATTGACATCTGGAATAGCACTTCCTCTATCACTGACATCAAGCGTGCAATTGCTGCTCGCATTGAACAGTTCTGGGGAACCAAGGGCAACAACAATGTTCCTGACGGTATTGTGAAAGCAATCTCCGAAGGTGTTGCTGCTGACCTTATGGAAGTCTTCTCGGATGAAGGTTTGTTTAAGGAAATTCCGATTGAAATTGGAACCAAGGACAACATTCGTCTGTCGTTCAATGAACGTGACCAAGCAATCAACGATGTGTTTGATGCACTTGGTTCAGCAAAGACTTTGCTTGGTCTGATG
>NZ_JAVRBF010000384.1:0-399 GCF_032436805.1 Streptomyces sp. P17
GCTTGGTCATGAGGCGGTCGATGGTCTTCCGCTCATCCGAGTTGTCGTCCATGGCAGAGACCACGATGCTGATGTGGTCGAGCACGATCACCTTGCAGTGCTGCGCCTTGGCCATGTAGTGCAGCTTGGCAATCAGACGGTCTTCCACGGACTCCGCGAAGGAGTCGTAGAGGAACAGGCGGTCGGTCTCAAAAACAGCATCGAAGGCAGCGTCAAACTGCTCCTCAGTGGTCGCCTCCGGGTTCTGCCGGTAGCGGGTCTTGAGGTGCAGCCCCACGATGTCCTGAACGGTCTCCTCGACAGCCTCCTCCAGCATGGCCAAGCTCAAGGCTTTTGCCAAAACCAGCGGAGTCCTCATGGTGGTCATCTGCCACCTGAAGAACCCCGAGAAGGGAACTC
>NZ_JAVRBF010000385.1:0-399 GCF_032436805.1 Streptomyces sp. P17
GCTCAGAGCGCCCCTAGCGCGCCCGATCTGACCATGCCCAAGGGCTAGGCATAGGCAAACCCTTTCAGGGCCTCAAAACGCCTGCAATCGATTCTCGCGGGGCGCTGCTGTTGCGCTCCAGCCGCTGCCAATTGCGCGCCATGTTGACAAAGTGATGCACTGTGATGCAGCATGATGCACATGAATACCCCCCACGCCCAAAAACCGCTCTTCGCGGATCAGAAGCCTGTACGGGTCACGGTGCCGGTGACGCCAGAGGTGCAGGAAGCGTTTCAGAGGCTCGCGGCTGCCTCTGGCATGTCCACTGGCAAGGCCATGGGCGAATGGCTGCAGGACACCCTTGAGGGGGCCTTGGCTATGGCTGAGATGCTGGAGAAGGCGCGGCAGGCACCCAAGCAG
>NZ_JAVRBF010000386.1:0-363 GCF_032436805.1 Streptomyces sp. P17
GGCAATCGTCCTCATGTGGCTATGAAGGAAGCAGAATGCCTTGTGCAGCGGTATCCGAACGATTCTTTCTCTTGGAAGGCGCTAGGAAACTGCCTTTTAGTTGCGAGTGAATTCTCACAAGCCAAAACGGCTTTTGAAACGGCGCAGGCATTTGATCCCAGCGACCCCCGTGTTCTTGACGCGTTGGCCCGGATACATTTTATTCTAGGTTTCCCAGCTCAAGCCATTGAGCTACAGAAAAGTTGTTTGGAATTGGATAGTAATAATCCTCAATTCCAGTTTAACATGGCAAACCTACTTCAAAAGGCAGGGGTCGGCGATAAAGCATTACCTTATCTTGAGTCGGCAGAGAAACTAGGACAC
>NZ_JAVRBF010000387.1:0-397 GCF_032436805.1 Streptomyces sp. P17
GACGGGTCGGCAGGGTGTCGCCACGCGGGGTGCCTTGCACTTCGGGGTGCCGCCCAGGATCGGGCGCAGGTCAGCGACAGACACCCCGACCGCGAGCCAGCGCGTCGCCTCTCGGTGATATGCGGTCGCCTCGACGGGGCTGAGCGAGAAGCGCAGCCCCCCGCCGCAGTCGTTGTCGTCGCGCCAGTCGGCGGCCTCCGGGAGCGTGCCGGGCGCGTAGCTGGTGCCGTGCGGGCTGATCCAGTTGTCCCCGACGGCCTTGTACACGGTGGCGATACCGTCAGCGACCTTGATGCCGTGGTAGGCGCACCACTCGGCAGGATTGGTCGGTTCGTTGGTGTGGTCAATCAGTACGCCGCCCGTGACAGTGGCACGTCTCGAGTGAAGGTGGACGGCG
>NZ_JAVRBF010000388.1:0-396 GCF_032436805.1 Streptomyces sp. P17
GATGGCAGACGGCGAGGGTTATAGCGAAGATACGCTACCTGCAACGATACGCACGGCACAGCACGACTACAATGCTTGTTGCACCGAAATCAGAGGGTTGAGTCTCGAAACAATCGGTGCGCTCGTTTCAACGAGAGGGGGGGCTAGCCTGGTTCCTTCGTTAGCCTCTCCCCGGCTAAGTACCTTTCCTAATGTGAAAATTGTGAGCATCTCCGGTCGCGCGCCACAACGAACCATATACGCTTCTTGGCGCAGATCGTCGCCTCATCAGGAGGCATTTCATCAGTTGTGCCATGTTTTGAGCGAGATGCAGGCGGTATGCGATCTTCCGATCGCAGGCGCGAGTTCCTTATAGTTGGTTAGAAAAGTTGCAAGGTCGTATTTGCTCTCCATTGG
>NZ_JAVRBF010000032.1:0-96789 GCF_032436805.1 Streptomyces sp. P17
CGCGGCTCACCGAGCGATCAGGTCCGCCACACGCCGAGCGAGGACCGGGACTGCCCGGTGGAAGACGGGCGGGGCTCTACGGGCGAGGGTTGCGCAGGCCGCAGGACCGGCGTGAGCCGGGCGGTGACGTCTTCGAGCGGCAGAGCGTCACGGACCGCTTCCACGGTCAGGGCAACGTCACGCGGCGCCGTGACCGGTGGCTCGTCCAACGCCCAGCAGTGAGGTGTGTCGCCGTCCGCGGGAGCAGTCACCAGGTCCGCCGTCTGTTGCGACTGCTCGATGTGTTGGGCGCAACTGGCGGAGGCCCTCGGAAAGGCATCGTCCCGTCCGACGGCCTCCGTTCCGGGGCCGTGTGCGCAAGCCCACACGTGTACCAGTGCAGCCAGCAGCACCAGCAGCGCCGCCCCGGTCCGTGACACGGAGCGGCCGCTGCGGGATACCGAGCCAGCCGTCATAAATGCAAAGAGTAATCAACCAACCACATAAAGTTCCGGTGAAGAGCGGGAGGTGCCGTCTGCCTCGCGAAGGTGAAGATCCGTGCAATGGCCGCGCTTCGTTGACGTCCGCCGAGACGAGGGCGAAGACCAAGGGCCGCATATTTATTCGCCCCATATCACCATATTGGGTGAAGGCGGCGTCTGATCGGCCCTCACCGGGACTTGGAGCCAAGGGCCATTGATCTCATACGCACTGAACAACCCTCCGCGTTCATCCGTACTCCGAGTCGAGTACGAGCAGCACCGGACATGGAGAGGCAACGTGCCCCAACAGCAACCACGAGGACCCATCGGCCGAAGTCTGTCCCTCGCGTCCGTGAAACGTGCCGCCATCGTCGGGAGTCTGGCGGTCCTTCCCTTGCTCACGGCCTGCAGCGGCGGTGGGGACAAGGCGGCCGAGGAAGCCGACCCGTCGAACATCTCCGCTGCCCCGGCGGCCGGGGTCGTCGCGCCGGCCAAGGTCGAAGTGATCGCCTCTCTGACCGGCTGCAAGGCCAAGATCCGTATCGAGGCGGACGAACTGCGCCAGGGCCTGTGTCACACCAAGGAGGTCGACTACCTCATCACCACCTTCCCGGAGGAGAAGTACAAGAAGGCCTGGCTGGACTCCGCCGCCATCTACGGGGGCAAGTACCTGGTCGGCACGCGCTGGGTCCTCAGCGCCAAGGAGCCGGAAATGCTGGAGCGGTTCCGGACCAAGCTCGGCGGCACCGTCCAGCAGCTGCGGGGCATCGGCCCCGCACCGAGCACGCCGTAGCCGCTCGGACACCGCCGCTTACGACCGCCGCGCACACCACCCTGGAGGCTGCTTCATGCCCACGGCACCACGCCGGGCCAGAAAACCGCTGACGGCCCTGGCGCTGATCGGCGCCGTGCTCGCGTTTCTCCTCGGCGGCGCCGGGCCGGCCTCCGCCCACGCCGCGCTGACCGGATCCGACCCGGCCGACACCGCCGTCCTCAAGACAGCGCCGCGGCAGGTCACGCTCACCTTCACCGAAACGGTCAGCCTCAACGACGGCTCCCTGCGCGTACTTTCGCCCAGGAACGAGCGGGTCAATGAGGGCTCGGTGGAGCACGCGGGCGGCAAAGCGAACACGGTCCGCGTGATGCTGGGCGACAAGCTGATCAAGGGCACCTACACGGTGTCCTGGCGCGTCATCTCCGCCGACAGCCACCCGATTTCAGGCGCGTTCACCTTCTCCATCGGCAAACCGTCCGCCACCTCCGCGGTGCCACCCTCCGGGCCCTCGGTCGACCCCACCGTCTCCCGCCTCTACGGCATCGCCCGCTACACCGCCTACGGCGGCCTCGCCCTGCTCATCGGCGTCGCCGGATTCGCCCTGCTCTGCTGGCCCGCCGCGCTCACCCTCCGTCTGGTGCGCAGGCTGCTGCTGTCCGGCTGGCTGGCGCTGATCGCCTCGACACTCGTCCTGCTGCTTCTGCGCGGCCCGTACGAAAGCGGACGGGGCGTCACCGCAGTGTTCGACCCGTCCTTGCTGGGTCCCACCCTCACGGGCAGGACCGGTACGGCATTGGTGACACGGCTCTTACTGGCCACGGTGGCGGGCCTGGTGCTGGCCCCGATCACGGGCCGTCTCGTCGGCAAGGCGGAAGGGATACACGTCCGGCCGATCCCCCCGTCCGTCGGCGCACGGGTGACAGGGCTCCTGCTCGCCGTGGGCCTGGCGGCCACCTGGGCCGCGGCCGAGCACGCCTCCGCCGGTCTCCAGGTGCCCGTGGCCATCCCGGTCGCGGTCCTGCACCTGCTCGCCATGGCCGTGTGGCTCGGTGGTCTCCTCACCCTGGCGTTCATCCTCTGGCGGACGCCCGCCGACACGACGGTTCCGACGTCAGCGGTCACCCGCTTCTCCCGACTGGCGCTCGGCGCCGTCCTCGTCCTGACCGCGACCGGCGTCTACCAGTCCTGGCGGCAGGTCGGTTCGTGGGAGGCTCTCTCCACCACCGAGTACGGCAGGCTGCTCTGCCTCAAGGTCGCCGCGGTCGTCATGGTCCTGACCGCGGCGCAGTTCTCCCGGCAGTGGACGATGCAGCCGGTCCACGAACCGCGGCCGACGCCGGAGACGCTCGCGGTGGCGGCACCGAAGCGCGTACGCGTGACGCAGACCGTCGGTGTCGGCTCATCGTCCGGTGACGAGGACCTTCCCGACGCGGGCAGTGCCGTGGCGGACAGCGACGAAGAGTCGTCCGCACCTGGCGCCGTCCGCCGCTCCGAACCGCCCGTCTCGCTCCCCGAGCAGCGCCGACGCGGCCTGCGCCGCTCGGTCGCCGCCGAAGCCGTTCTCGGTGTCATCGTCCTGGCGATCACCACGGTGCTCACCGGAACCCCGCCCAGCCGGGCCGCCGCGCAGAGCGCCACAGCGGTGGCAGGGGTCCAGCAGGTTCCGGCAGCGGTGGCCACGATCCCGTTCGACACCGGCGTGCCGAACGGATACGGCCAGGTGCAGATCACCTTCCTGCCGGGACAGGTGGGCGAGAACAGAGTCGAGGCCCTGGTGTACGGGGCCGACAGCGGCCCCGTCGCCGTTCCCGAAGTGCGTCTCACCGTCACCCACCGGGCGCAGAGCGTCGGCCCGCTCGACGCGAAACTGGTCGACAAGGGAGGCTACTGGGCGACGGACAGCCTACGGATACCCCTCCCCGGCACATGGACCCTGAAGGTCACCGTGCGCGTCAGCGACGTCGACCAGGTCACCGTGTCGGAGAACGTGACGATCCGGGACCTGCCGCCGCAGGTGGCAGGCGCAAGCTGACGCCAAGTCGGGCGGAGCGGGTCGCAGTTCGCCGACCCCAACGCATGGACCCGCCGGGCGCGCCCCCGACGGGTCCATGCGTGGTGCCGTACGCCCCGGGTCAGCCGACCGAGACGGACAATGCCTCGGCCCGGCCGGCCGAGGTGGTGGACCTTGGCTCCAGAACACGCTCGGCCAGGTAGCCGAAGAGCAGGCCGAAGGCCGCCCAGAGCAGGGCCTGGACGCCGAGGGAGGCCATGCGGAACTCCCACAGGTCCGTGGCCGGGAAGCCCTTGGGCACGTTGTCCCCGGACGGCAGGAACACCATCGCGACCGTCACGGCCGCCGCGAAGGCCAGCCCTGCGGTGATGGACGCGTTCCAGTTGCCCCACCGGGGGGCGAGCCGACGGCCCAGCAGGACGGCGGCGATGCCGAGCAGGACGCTCAGCGCGATCATCAGGAAGTACAGGGCCGTCCGCTGGTCCAGGGTGTCGGGGTTGCCGACGGCGGGCGGGTTCGGCGGGTACTTCAGGATGGGCACCAGGTAGACGGTGAGGAACGCGACGAGCGCGGTCAGCGCCGCCGTTGCCCGGGCGCCGAACCGGCCGATCCGGCCCAGCGCGAAGCAGAATGCGAGTGCGGCTATGCCGCCGACGGCCACGCCGAAGACGAGGACGCCGGTGGCCAGCCCCGCGGTCGACTGCACCGACCTGCTGACCAGTTCCTCCCCGCCGGCGGAGTGGGGGGAGTTCGCCTCCTCGAAGGCGATCGCCGCTTCGACCGGCCCTTCACCGACCAGGTAGGCGAAGACGAAGGCCAGCACGCCGGCGCCGAGGCCCGCGAGCATTCCGCGCACCAACAGGGCGCGCACATTGGCAGAGTTCATGTGAGTCCGATCCCCGTCAGTGGCAGGGGAAGCCGAGCAGGTGACGACCGTCGTGCACCCATTCGTGGACGCCCTCGCCGGAGAAGACGGCGAAAGCGCCCTGCTCGGCGCCGACGAAGTAGAGCAGGACGAGCATCAGAAGGCCGAAGAACGCGGCCCAGGGCAGGATGGCCCGGACGGGCAGCGGTGCTGCGGCGGGCAGGGTGGTGGGGGCAGGGGCGGCGGTGGACTGCGCCATGGCGAGACCTCCTCGGGAACACGCGTCCCGTGTCGTGTGGAGCACTCAAAACGACGGCGTCGGGTCTGACTCACCGCCATCACCCCGCGCCCCCGAGGGGGCAGGAGCCTGCGGCACACAGTGGCGCGACCGTGCCGGGCTTGCACCGGACTTCCGACGCCGTCGTTACTTGTCGCCCAGATCGTAGGGGCAAGCGGGCCATCGGCCAACATGGCGTACGCCACGTACGATGGGCCGACCGTTGTGGATAGGGCGAGGGGGCTTGCATGACGATCCGGCTCACGCTGTTGTGCGCCGCCGCGCCAACGGGGCGCGAGGTGCGCTTCGCCGACACCCCGCTCGACGAGCGGGCACTGCGGCAGGCGCGCACGGCCGCCGCGGCCCTGCCCGCAGCGACGACCTGCCACACCGCGCCCTCCCAGCGTTGCCGTCAGACCGCCGAGGCCCTGGGCTGGGACTCGCTCGTCACCGAACCGGCGTTGCGGGACCTGGAGATGGGCCGCTGGTACGGCCGTACACCGGAGGAAATCGCCACGGCGGACCCAGTCGCCTTCAGCACCTGGTTGAGCGACCCGGAGGCCGCCCCGCACGGCGGTGAGTCAGTGGCCGATGTGTGCCGCCGGATCGATGCCTGGCTCGGTGCGCTGCCGGACGGCGCCGGACAGGTAGTGGCCGTGGTGGAGCAGGCCGTGGCGCGTGCGGCGGTGATCTGCGCGCTGGCCGCCCCGCCCGCGTCGTTCTGGCGTATCGACGTACCGCCTCTGGACGCCGTGCGCCTGACCGGCCGGGCCGGGCGGTGGAACCTGCGGATGGGAGCCGTCTCGAGCGTGGGCGACGGCTCGACGGGCTGAACGACCCGCGGGGCGGCGGCAGTTCCGCCCCGCGGGACACGAAGCCGCCGTCAGCTCCCGGCCGAGGCGCTCCGGCGGCGTACGAGCCACCACGCGCCGCCCGCGACGGCGAGCAACGCCACGACCACCACACCGACGACGATCCCGGTCGAGCTGTCCTCGTCCTTGTCTTCGTCCGTGGCGCTGTCGTCCGCGTCCGCGGTCGCCGTGGGAGATGTCGTTTCGGTGGGGGTGGGAGTGGGGCTGGGAGTCGGGCTCGCGGTCGGGCTGGGGCTGACGGGGGTGGCGCCCGGCGCGGCGGCCTTCAATTCCAGGACCGGTGCGGGCTGTTCGGCCTCCGCTCCGCCGCTGGGTACCTCGATCCAGCGGGAGACCTTGCCGTCTTCGTAGACCTCGACGGTCTTGAACGCGATCTCCTTGGCGTCCGGCAGCTGCCGGACCTTGATCGAGTGCGCGGCGTCGGCACCGGGCGCGAGCTCCGGTCCGCCGACGGTGTAGCCGTCGTCGGTCGCCTTCAGCTTCCAGCCCTTGGGGGCCTCCTCGAGGGCCACGTCGGCGGGCGCGATGCCCTTGGGCAGGACGATGCGCAGTTCGGTGAATCCGGCCGTGGAGGACTCCGCCTCGGAGACGAAGCTGAGGGTGACGTTCTCGGCGAGGGCCTGCGGCTTGTCGGCCTCGACTTCCGCGTGCGCGACGGCCGGTGCGGCCAGCGCGAGGGTGGCGGTCAGCGCGGCGGCGCCGACGAGAGCGGCCCGGCGCGCCAGACGGGCAGCGTGATGCGTGGACATAGAACTCCTTGCGCGGGAATCCGGACACGCCGAAGCGGCGGCCCGGGTGAGGGGTTGGACCGGGACGGGTGCGTGTCCCGGTGGTCCCCTGCGCACCAGCGCATGTTCCAGGGTGAGGGTGCGGGCGACTGCGGGCGGTGCGAAGCAGGCGGCCAGCCGTACGGCGGTCGGCGCGGGCACCACGACGACGTCGAGCCGCGGCACCAGCCGGGCCAGTACGTCGGTGGCGGCCCGGCCTGCCGCGCGGGTGGCCGTGAGCGCGGCGGACAGGGCGGCGTCGGCGCGCTGCAGCAGCCGGCCCGCCGCCAGCGCGGCGACGAGATGGGCGAACGTCATGGCCGTGGAGGCGTGATGCCAGGCATGCCCGTCCCCGACCGGCATGGCCGCGCCACCGCCCATGTGGTGCCCCGTCTGGCCGGCTCCCGAGTCACGGGTGCCGCTCGCCACGGTCAGGGTCAGATGCAGCGCGCCCTGTGCGGCGAGCGTGCACGCGACGACGACGGGCAGCGACAACCGCCGCTGGGCGAACGGCCACATGGCCACGAACTGCCCGACGGTGAACGCGGCCACCAGCCGCCACGGCACCGAGCCCTCGGCGACCGCGTGGTGCCCGAGCGCGGCGAGCACGCTGCCGATGAGCGCGAACGCCGCGGCCCGCACACAGGCGCCCGTACGGATGGACCGCGCACGGGAGCCCCGGCGGCCGAGCCGCCTCACCTGATCACCTGGCACGGACGCCCATCATGCTCGTTCCGCCCCCGCCTGTCCGGACATCTCGCGAATCACCTCGGCGAGCCGGTCCGGGGTCCGGGAGGAGAGGTACACGTACGGGGTCGGGTCCTCCGGGTCGAGGACCTCGACGCGTACGGCGGTGGTGATGTAGCTGCGCATGACCATGAACGCGCGCAGGTCCGCCTTGTACGTCCGCCAGGCCCGGGCTTCCTCGCCCTGCAGGACCTGCGGCTCGCCGAGCGCGCTGAGCGGGATGCGGGCGTCCCCGACGACCAGCAGCCGGTCGGTGACCCGGATCCGCATCGACCCCTCGGTGCTGACGCGGAGCCCGGCCAGACAGGTGCCGGCGGTCAGGGCGACAAGGGCGGCGATCAGGCCGTAGGGCAGGAAGACCAGTGCCAGGGAGAGGCCGAAGAGCGCGGCGATCACCCACCAGGCTTTGGGGGCGGTCAGGCGTTCGTCGTAGGCGGGGGTCGTGCTGGCGGTCACTGCGGCTCACCTTGTCGTATACGTCGTGGGTGGTGGGGGCGTTCACAGGGCGCCGAAGAAGCGGGCCTGGTCGATGGGGTGCGACAGGAACCCGTCCTCGTGGCCCGGTCAGTCGGACAGCCCGTCCTCGATGAGGGCCTTGAACGCCTCGTAGGAGCTGGGAGGCTGGATCTGGCTGCCGTCGACGAAGAAGGTCGGGGTGCCCTGGACACCCAGGCCCAGGCCGTCGCGCTGGTCTTTCCGGATGCGTCCGGCGACCTCGGGGTCGTCGAGGGCGGCGTCGAACTCGGTCATGTTCAGGCCGAGTTCCTTGGCGTAGCCGCGGAAGACGTCCTGCTTCGAGTCCTTCGACTCACCCCATTCCTTCTGTGTGGTGAAGAGCTTGTTGTACATCTCCTCGAACTTGCCCTGCCGGGCAGCGGCTTCGGCGGTGCGGGCGGCGAGTTCGCCGTTGCGGTGACCGGGCATGGGGAAGTAGCGGGCGACGAAGGTGACCCGGTCGCCGTACTCCTCGCGCAGCTTCTCCACCACCGGGTAGTACGCGCCGCAGCCCTCGCACTCGAAGTCGAGGAACTCCACGATGGTCAGTTCGCTCTTCTTGGGAGTGGTGAGACGGTGGCTGTCGGCGCGCACGGGCAGCGCCTTGGCGGCCGCCTGCACGTCCACGCCGCCACCGCCGCTTCCCTTGTCGGGAGCGAGCAGCGCGTAGGAGCCGATCGCGGCGGCGAAACCGGCCAACAGCACCGCGGCGACGATCAGCTGCCTCTTGAGTCTGGTCATGATTCCTCGTTCGGGGTGCGGGGGGCGGCCGAGCGGCGGTCGCGGGCGTGCAGGCTCGCCAGATAGGCGTTGTAGGCGGCCAGCGGATCGCTGTCGCCGCCGCGTTCGATCTGCCGGTCGACGCGGCGGGCCTCGCGCTGGTCGGAGCGGATCCACTGGATGGCCAGGACGATCGTGGTGATCAGGACGGGGATGTCACCGGTGGCCCAGGCGATGGCGCCGCCGTTGTACTGGTCCTCCAGCGGGTCGGCGACAAAGGGGCGGTCCAGCAGCGACCACCAGCCCTCGCCGATCAGGGCGGTGGAGCTCATCAGCGAGATGCTGAACCAGGAGTGGAACGGCATCGTCAGGATCAGCACGAAGAGCCGGCCGAGGTACGGCGGTCGGCGCGGGCCGGGGTCGATGCCGATGATCACCCAGAAGAACAGCAGGCCCGTGGCGAGGAAGTGCACCAGCATGACCATGTGGCCCAGGTGGCTGCGCATCAACGTCTCGAACAGCGAGGTGTAGTAGACGACGAAGGCGCTGCCGATGAACAGCACGCTCGCCACCACCGGATGCGAGATGAGCTTGACGTAGCGGCTGTGCAGGAGCTTCAGCAGCATCTCGCGTGGCCCGTCCGGTGAGCCCTTGGGGGCGGAGGGCAGCGCGCGCAGCGCGAGGGTGGCGGGCGCCCCGAGGACGAGCAGGATCGGTACCGACATGGCGACCAGCATGTGCTGGCCCATGTGCACGCTGAACAGGACCTTGCCGTAGGTGTTCAGCCCGCTCATGGTGGCGAGCACGGTCAGCGCCAGCCCCATCAGCCACGCGACCGTCCGTCCCACGGGCCAGCTGTCGCCGCGGACGCGCAGCTTGCGTACGCCGGCCAGGTAGAGGAGCGCGGCGGCCCCGGTGCCGAAGGCGAACAGGGGGTCGAAGTGCCACTGCGTGAACAGTGGCGTCCACGGGAAGTCACCGAGGGGTGGCGGCATCGGGAAGCCCAGCAGTTCCTCGGCCGGGGACAGCGAGGCATCACCCGCGCCCGGTGCGGGGGTGCGCGACAGGCCCACCGCGAGCCCCATCGCCGCCGCCATCAGGAGCAGTTCACCGGCGGCGAGCCGGACGAACGCCCGCCGCCTGCCCTCGGCGAGCGCGGGCAGGGTACGACGGCGGTGCCAGTAGCCGATGCCGCCCAGCAGGACGAGCGCCAGCGTCTTGGCCAGCACCATCTGCCCGTACCGGCTGCTGAACACCTCGGTGAGGGACGGCAGCCGGACGGCGGCGTTGACGATGCCGCTGAGACCAACCGCGAGCAGCGCCCACCCGGCGAGCGGACTGAACCGGCGGGCCGCGTCCGCCGCCTGCTCCTCCCGGCGCGCGGCGACCACGAGCACGAAGACCAGGCCACCCACCCAGACCGCGACCCCGACCAGATGCAGGGCGAGGCTGGTGACGGCGGCGTCGTGGTTGCCGGCCGCCGAGGAGTGCCCGGTGAAGGTGGGGGGCAGCAGACCTGCCAGGGCGAGCACAAGTGCCCACCGGGCCCAGCGCGCGCTGCCGATCCCCACGCACAGGGTGGCGATGACGCCTGCGGCGGCCGCGGTCAGGGCGTAGGAGCGGCCCTGGGCGTCGGTGGTGACGAAGTCCGCCACGATCGCGGGCGACAGGATCTCGCCGACCGGCTGGGCGAACAGGTCGGACAGCGTGAACACCAGGACAGCGCCGGACGCGGTGGCCCACAGCCCCGCGGCGCAGGCGGCCCAGTTCAGATAGCGCAGCTGCGCCGGGGCGAGCCGACTGCCGCCGGGCAGCAGCACGACCACCAGCAGCAGGGCGCCGACGGTGGCCACGGCGGCCGCGTCCGCGAGGATTCGGGCGGCCGGCAGCCCCCAGGCGGTCAGAGCACCCGCGTCCGGGATTCCCGGGATCGCTGTGGCGCCACCGCCGCCGGCCCAGACGGCGGCCAGGGCCACAGCGACACAGACCCCCGCCGCCAGGGCGAGGAGCAGCGGCAGTCGGGGCAGTCGTCCGGTACCGGCGGCCTTGCTGTCAGTCGCCATGGTCGGTCCGCCTCCGCCGCACCACGTAGGCACCCACGGCCCCGGCCGCGGCCGCGGCCAGCGCACCTGCCCCGGCGAGGACCGGCACGGCCACGCTGGAGGACTCCTCGTCGGCCTGGTCGGCCTCCGGTGACGGGACTGACGTCGGGGAAGCGGCGGTCTCCTGCTGGACCGTGGCCGACGGGCTGGGCGTCTGCGCCGTCTGCTTGACGGTGAAGGTGTAGGAGCCGGCGACGGGATGTCCGTCGGCGGACACCACTCGGTAGCCGACGGTGTAACGGCCCGCCGGAGCACCGGTGTCGAGCGGGAGCGTGACGGTCTTTCCCTCGACCTGTGGCTCGCCCTTCGCGGCCGAGGCTCCGTCCGCTCCCGTCACGGCGACCTTCGCGTACTTCTGCGTCATCGGGTCGCTGAAGGTCAGCGTGACGCGCGGGGGCAGCCCAGCGAGCGACGCGTCGGTCCGCGGCTTGGTGGATTCCAGTTCGGTGTGGGCCGCGGCCTGCGGTGCGGTGACGGCCAGGGCCGTAAGCGCGGCGGGTACGACGAGGACACGTGCCGCCGTGCGGGCGGCACGCCGGTCGGTGACGTGCATGATGCGGGCTTTCTGTCGTCCCCCGGCGGCATGGGACCACCGGGACGGGAGGGCCGGCCCATCGGATGGCCGGGGCCTCACCCGTCAGGACGGGCAGGGACCGCCGATCCGCGTCGGCCGGAAAAGGGCGAAGGGTGCACGGAACGCGCGCGCGTGGCCCGGCGGAGCCCTGCCCTCCCGCAGTCGCGCCAGCATCGTGGACCGCAGCGGCGCGCTGCTCTCGACGCAGGTGGCCCGCGGCGCGGTGCCATGGGCGCGGCCGAGCAACGGCCAGACGAAGAGCAGCAGTCGGCGTACGGCGGTCAGCAGCGGCCGGGACTTCCACAGCAGCCGCTCCGTGACGCCCAGCAGCCGCGCGGCGATGACGAGGGTGACGAGGTGCCCGGCCAGCAGCACACCGGCGGGCGGTCCGGAGGCCGCGCCGTGCTCGACCACGGTGGGCAGACCGCCCGCCACCGCGCCTTGGCCGGTCACGGCCTGGCAGGCGCCCGGCAGCGAGTAGGCGACGTGGTAGGCAATCTGAGCGGCGGCGAGGACGCCCACCACCTGGCTGTCGGTCAGCCGACGCCGCGTCAGCACCACCGCGCCCGGGACCGCCACGGCGGCGACCGCCGCGACGATGATCCACCGGGGCGCGTGGCACTGGGACAGAGCATGCCCGGCCAGCGGCAGCAGCACGCAGAGCACCGCGAGCGCCCCGGCCCGCAACCCGCGCAGCACCCCGGACGCCGGGGAGGCGGGGGCTGGTGAGCGGAGCGGTCGCATGAGGTCGGGCCTTCGGGAGTCCGGCGCGGGGTGTGAGCGGGTGCGTACGGGGCCTGCACACCGTACGCCCAGGCAGCGTACCCACCCGTGCACCCTCGGTGGACCGCCGGGTGCCCCTCACGCCACCACTCCGCACCGGTGACACATCCTCGCAGGTCAGAGACGTGTTAGCGGACATGACAACGGTCACCGGTGCAGCCTTTGCCGAGCTCATCCGCCATGTGTTTCCCTGCTGCGGACGGACGCCGGACGCTAGCTAGGGAGGGACACGACTCATGGGCCACAGCCACGGACACGGTCACAGCCACGGGGTGGGCGGTCACGCAGCCGGTCGGCACCGCTGGCGGCTGACCGTGTCGTTCGTTCTGGTCGCGTCCTTCTTCGTGGTCGAGCTGACCTACGGGCTGCTGTCCGGATCGCTCGCGCTGCTCTCGGACGCCGGGCACATGGCCGCCGACGTGGTGGCGCTGGGCGCGGCGCTGGTGGCGACCCGGATAGCCACCCGCCCCGACACCACCGGACGACGCACCTACGGCTCCTACCGGGCGGAGGTGTTCGCCTCCCTGCTGTCGGTGGCACTGATGCTGGCCGTCTCGGTGTACGTGGTCATCGAGGCGGTAGGCCGGATCGGCGCGTCCGCCGAGGTCGCCTCCGGACCGATGCTGATCGTCGGCGGCATTGGACTGGTCATCAACCTCGTGGCCCTGCTCCTGCTTCGGTCGGGCGCTTCGGAGAGCCTGAACGTCAAGGGCGCCTACCTGGAAGTGGTGGCCGACACCGCCGGCTCGGTCGGGGTGATCCTGGCGGGCTGGCTGGTGGCCGCGACCGGGCAGCCGCTGTGGGACACCCTGGTCGCCCTCGCCATCGGCGCCTTCGTCGCCGTACGCGCGATAGCGCTGGGCCGGGAGGTTTTCGCCGTCCTCGGACAGCACGCCCCGGCGGGCATGGACCCGGCCGCCGTGGCCGACGACCTGGCCGCCGTGGACGGCGTCAAGGACGTGCACGACCTGCACCTGTGGACGCTGACTTCAGGCATGAACGTGGCCACGGCCCACCTGGTCACAGCCGACGAGGCCGACGGCCACACGGTCCTGGACCGGGCCCGCGACCTGCTGCGCGACCGCCACGGCGTGGCTCATGCGACCCTGCAGGTCGAGCCGGCCGACCACACCGGCTGCGAGAAGGTCGGCTGGTAGGGCTTGTACGGTCCGCCCGGTCGTCGGCGTGCCCGGCCGGGGTGCGGCGATGCGCTCCCCGGCCGGGCACGGGCTCATTGCTCGGCCTTGGCACCCCGCTGGGCGAGCATGTCGGCCATCAGGTCGATCTCCGACTGCTGGCCGTTGACCATGGTCTGCGCCAGCCGTACGAGCTTGTCGTCGGCGGCCATCTTCACCGCGCCCTTGGCCATGTCGATGCCGCCCTTGTGGTGAGCGGTCATCATCCGCAGGTACAGGATCTCGGCGTCCTTCCCCTTGGCCTGGCGCAACTGGTCCAGCTGCGCGTTGGTGGCCATGCCGGGCATGAGCGCACCGTCCTTCGCCTCGTACATCGAGCCGTGGCCCATCCACGTCATCGGCGCCTCGGTGGAGGACTTGCTCAGCCCCCACGCCTCCAGCCAGCCGAGCAGCATGCCGCGCTGGTTGGCCTGCGTGTTGATGACGTCGTACGCGAGGGTGCGCACGCCCTCGTCGTCGGTGCGGTCGCGGACGATGAACGACATCTCCACGGCCTGCTGGTGGTGCACCGCCATGTCCCGGGCGAACCCGGCTTCCACGGAACGGTCGCCGGGCGAGGCCGCGTTCGCCGTGCCCTCCGCCGCACGCCACCACACGACGAGGGCGGCGGCGACGGCGAGCAGGGTACAGACGAGGATGATGAGCGGGGTGCGGCGGGTGACAGCGCTGGTCATGCGGCGATCCCTCCCGTGCAGACGGCGCCCGGCTCAGGGGTCTGGGCACCCTGGACGTACTTGCCGAGGAACTTCTCCACGCGGGGGTCGGCGGCGGAGTCCACGCTCAGCTGCTTGCCCCAGGCGGACAGGACGATCGGCGACGACTGGTCGGCGAACGGGCTCATCAGCGTGTACGGAGTCTTGGTCACCTGGTCCTTGAGCGTGCTGACGTCCTTGTCCGTGGCCTTGTCGGTGTAGGTGACCCAGACCGCGCCGTGCTCCAGGGAGTGCACGGCGTTCGTCTCGCCGATCTCCTTGTCGTAGACGACGCCGTTGCAGTTCATCCAGGCCGGGTTGTGGTCGCCGCCGACCCCCGGGGACGTCTTGTAGTCGACCGGGGTCTCGACGTGGTTCTGACTGAGGCCCTTGAAGGACTTCTCGCCCGCCACCGGCTTGGCGGCCGCGACCTCCTCCGCCGCCTTCTCGTCCTGCATCCGGTCGACGAGGTACCAGCTGCCGCCGACGACAGCGGCCACGATGACCGCACTGCAGGTCCAGGTGATGATCCGGTTGCGGCGCTCGCGGGCCGCCTCGGCGCGGCGCATCTCCTCCAGTTTGGCGCGGCGTGAGGCGCGCTGTTCCTTGGCTCGGGAAGACCCCATTGCATGTCCTTGTCCCCACCGCGCGGGCAGGCGCGGTGGTGCGATTCGAGCGGTCGAGGGCCTGCGCGCCCGCCGGGTGCGGGGGCAGGAGGGCTGAGCGGGCACGGCCCGGTAGGCCTGAGCCGTGCGGCTTGCCCGTTCCTAGATCCGCTGAACCTGGAGGTGATGAATGCCCGGTGTGTGGACGAGAACGCCCGGTGCTGCGCGAGGGGGTGGAGAGCCCTGTGTCCGGACCGCCGCAGTCACGTCCGCCGCTTGAAACGACGGCAGCGCCACGGAGGTGCTGGTGACGGCCTCGGCGGAACGGCAGTGTGAGTCGCCGGGCCCGTGCTCCGTGTCGGGGCACTCGTGACCGGCGGCCGAACCCAGGGCGGTCTGCACACTTCCCTGTGAGGAGGTGGCAGGCACCCGCAGCGACTCGCCGGAGCTGTGGACACACACCGGGAGCAGCCACATCAGCGCGGCGAGCAGGACGGCACAACGCAGCACGAGAAACGGGGTCACGTGTCCCACCGCGCCCCGGACGCCCAGATACCGGTTGCTCATCGCCGCAGATCGTAGCCAAGCCCCGCCGGAGCCGGGGAGTGGGCCACCATGTCGGGCTCGATTGCCCGAATTCCCGAATTCAGCATTTCTTGAATCCACGATCTCATGTACCGTCAGGCGGTGCTGACCACCACCTCCGACATCGACGCCCTGGCACGCTTCGGCCGCGCCCTTGACGACCCGATCCGCTGCCGCATCCTGCTCGCGCTCCGCGAGGCTCCCGCCCATCCGGCCGACCTGGCCGAGCGGCTGGAGATCTCCCGTACCCGGCTGTCGAACCACCTCACCTGCCTGCGCGACTGCGGCATCGTCGTCGCCGTCCCCGTCGGCCGCCGCGTCCGCTACGAGCTGGCCGACGCCCGCCTCGGGCACGCCCTGGACGACCTGCGCGGCGCCGTGCTGGCCGTTGAGGCCGACCGGACCCGCCCGGACGCCGAAGAGAAGGACGGCCGCTGATGACGGTGCAGATTTCACTCGGGCCCACCCCGCAGCGCCGCGTCGAACCGGCCCGGCGTGTACGGTTCCTGGTCGCCACCACGATCACCTACAACGTCATCGAGGCCATCGTCGCGATCACCGCGGGCACGATCGCCTCCTCCACCGCCCTGATCGGCTTCGGCCTGGACTCCGTCATCGAGGTCTCCTCGGCCGCGGCCGTCGCCTGGCAGTTCTCCGCACGCGAGCACGCCGTCCGCGAGGCGCGCGAGAAGACCGCCCTGCGCGTGATCGCGGTCTCCTTCTTCGCGCTCGCCACCTTCGTCACGGTCGACTCCGTGCGTGCTCTGACCGGTACCGGCGAAGCCGAGCACTCCACCCCGGGCATCGTGCTCGCCGCCCTGTCCCTCGCGGTGATGCCGTTCCTGTCGGCGGCCCAGCGCAAGGCCGGGCGTGAACTCGGCTCGGCTTCGGCCGTGGCGGACTCCAAGCAGACCCTGCTGTGCACCTACCTCTCCGCCGTCCTGCTCGCCGGGCTGCTCGCCAACTCCCTGCTCGGCTGGTCCTGGGCCGACCCGATCGCCGCCCTCGTCATCGCCGCCGTCGCGGTCAAGGAAGGCCGCGAGGCCTGGCGGGGCGACAGCCGCTGCGCCGTGCCGGTCGGCCTCCCCCAGTCAACGGACGTGGCCGCGGGCGCCCAGGACGGCTGCGGATGCGCCCCGGGCTGCTCGTGCTGCGGGCCGCGGAAGGAGACGGACGCGCCATGACCGGCTGGTCCTGGGCGGCGCTCGCCCTCTACGGGGCGTGGCTGACCGCGGCTTTCGTCATCCGCACGCTGATCCAGCGCCGCCGCACCGGGGACAACGCCTTCCGCGGTCTGTCCGGCACTCCCGGCTCGGCCGCCTGGTGGGCCGGGGTGCTGTTCGCCCTGGCGCTGCTCGGCGCCGTCGCCGCACCAGCCGCGACCCTGGCGGGCCTGCCCGTCCTCATCGAGGAGACTCCCGCGGTATACGGCGCCGGCGCGGCGGTCGCCGTGCTCGGGGCGGTCGCCGTGCTCGGGGCGGTCGCCGTGCTCGGGGCGGTCGCCGTGCTCGGGGCGGTCGGCACGGTGATGGCACAAGGGGCCATGGGCACGTCCTGGCGCGTCGGCGTGGATCCCGAAGAGCGCACGGCACTGGTCACCGGTGGCCTCTTCGCGCACGTACGCAACCCCATCTTCACGGCAATGGGCGTCACCGGCCTCGGACTCACGATGATGGTGCCCAATGCCCTGGCGTTTGCCGCCCTCGCCGCCCTGCTGATCGCGATCAAACTGCAGGTCCGCGTCGTCGAGGAGCCCCACCTCCGGGCCACTCACGGGGCGGCCTACCGCGCCTACGCGGCCCGATCCGGGCGTTTCGTCCCTGGTGTCGGGCGACTGCGGATCGGGAGCGACGAAGCTGGGGCGTAGCACTGGGCGCGTCTCACCGATAGGCTTCGCCGATCTCGCGCCGGGGAGGTCCGAGGGACTTCACGGCCTTCAGCAGCAGTTGTTCGCTTCAGCCTCGCCGCAGGTGCGGTCGGTCTCGACGGCGACCACGGCCGTGCGCAGGTCGTCCGGTGACGGCTCCGCGCGCGGGCGGATCCCATGGCGCAGGGGTCTCTTGCGGTGCCGCGAGCTTCACAACGTCGAGGCTCGCGGTCGAGCAGTGCTGCATGGCCGTACTGGAGCAGGCCGGACCATCAGCACTGTTCGTCGCAGGGGCGGTCGCTGTCGGCACGGCGGCTTGTGCGGGGGCTCTTCCGTGAGCGTGCCCGGACACGGCTGTGGCCGGTGCGCCATGGCTGCCCGCCATCACCATGCCGGGCGTCATCACGTGTACGGCGGACGAGGGCGTCGGCTCGATCGCCGAGGCCGGCGTCTCGTGGTGAATCAGTACGGCGAAAGCCGCGAGCAGAGCGATGACCGCAGCGCGCTCCCAGCGGACGGCGGCGCGCGAGGCGCGGGTCCGCAGGGACCAGGCTCCCCGTGCCGTCGTCGCTGCTCTGAGTGCCGGTGAGACGATGCCGCCAATATACCCCGGGGGGGTAAATGGCGGCAGGGTGCGGTTCTCACCCCTGAGGTACGGACGCCGCGCCCGATACGCCACGGCTCCCACGCTGCGCCTGCTGCTTGCGCTGCCCGTACGGAGTGACGCCCCGCGGCTTGTACACCGCCAGGATCATGGCCGGCAGCAGCACCGCCAGCGCGAGCACCGAATGGAGCACGGGCGAGAAGTTACGCACCGTGGAGAGCTCGGCGGCCGGGTCTGCGGCCATGTGGGCCATGGACCTGAACGTCCCCATGTAGATCAGCAGCACCCCGGTGGCGACAACGTTGATCAGGAGCTTGAACGCGACCCAGTAGTGCCGGAAGAGGCCCCAGGGCGTACCCAGAGACTGGATGACGCCCGTGAGCAGCGAGGCGAGGGCCAGGGGGACGAGGGCGTACCGGGCGGCCGGCTCCATCACGAGGTAGACGCCGCGTACCGCTGCGGGATCCTGGCTGGTCATGCCGATCACCGCCAGCGCGAGAAACACTACGACCGCACCGAACCAGCCGACGGAGGACGTGACATGCGCGATGAGGGCAAGCTTGCGCAGGCGGGGCGGCATTGTCATCCGAGGTCACCCGTGGCCGGTCCGGCGGTTTCCGTGACGCCTACGAGCGGAGCCTGGCCGCCGAAGTGACGGCCCGGACCGTGGTCACCCGGCCCCTTGACCAGCAGCACGACCACGAAGAGAAGGACCACGACCACCGCAATGAGCGCGGACACCTTCACCCATCGCGGCACGCCGACAGCCGGGTTCCGGCCGGGGGCCCCACCGGTCTTGTCCCGAGTGTCCGGCTCCTGGGACGGATCCGCCATGAGTGGTCCTCCTTGTTTCGCCCACGCCTCAGCGGCGTGCCGTTCGAAGGACTCCAGCTTTATCGATACACTTTGTCACTGTCAAACCATCATGTTCACCCATCGGCATCACGTACGCTTTCCGCGTGCCGAAGCTGTGGAACGAGACGATCGAGGCGCACCGCCGCGAAGTGCGCGACGCCATCCTGGACAGCACTGCCGCCCTGGCGGCCGAGAACGGACCACTGTCAGTGACGATGTCTCAGATCGCGGAGAGGGTCGGTATCGGGCGGGCCACGCTGTACAAGTACTTCCCGGACGTCGAAGCGATCCTGCACGCCTGGCACGCCCGCGAGGTCGCCGGCCATCTCGCCCAACTGGCCGAAGTGCGGGACCGGACAGAGGGGGCCGGTGCACGCCTGGACGCGGTGTTGGGGGCTTACGCCCTCATCACTCACGAATCCCACGGCCACCACGACACGGACCTCGGCGCGTTCCTGCACCGGGACAGCGGCAGCCACCTGGCTCACGCACACCGGCACCTTCACCACATGGTCCAGGAACTACTGGCCGAGGCAGCACAGGCCGGCGACGTCCGGGACGACATCCCGCCCGCCGAACTCACGCACTACTGCCTCAACGCCCTGACGGCAGCACGCACCTTGCCGTCCAAGGCCGCCGTGCGACGCCTGGTCACCCTCACACTCACCGGTGTACGCCCGCCCCAGCACTGAATCCCTCGCGGTCTTCGCCGCTTCCCTGGCCATCTCCGTGTGGGACAAGGCCCGCTCGGGAGGGACCAAGCGCCGGGCACACGCGGCAACGGGCAACCGAAGCCGTCGGCGCCCGCCGGGTACGTCGCCGGACGCGGCCCTGACGGCCCACATCGGCATGGGCGGCACGATGTGCGCCATGCCCGTCATGATGGCCGTCTGACCGTCCGTCGCCGCCCCGGGACACGGCGGTGCGCCCGCCCCCACCGGGCGCGAATCAGTGGCCGCCGCTCGAAGCGACGGCCAGGCGCTCGGCGAACGTCTTACCGCCGTCCTTCGACTCGTACACCCCGGTCTGCGAGGCGGCGAGGACGTGCTCGGCATCGACAGAGGCCAGCGCCTGAGGCTGATCGCCCGGCACGGTGGAGACCTTCGTCCACCTGGTGCCGCGATCTGTACTGCGATTCAGTCCGCCGGAGCTGTCGATGCCGTAGAGGGTGCCCTTCGCGCTCCAGGAAAGGAAGGCCATGACCGGCCCCTTACCTTGGGCGAACGTCTTCCCACCGTCGCTGCTTCGGGGGACACCCCCGGCAGTCGTAGCCAGAACGAGACCGGAGTCCTTGGGGCTGACTGCGATGTCGAGGGCTTCGAGCTGCGCCCCATCCCTCCAGGAGAGACCGTTCTTGGTCGTGCGAACCAGACCGTTGGTGGCGTCGTAGCCGTAGACCGTGCCGTCGGCGAAGTCAGAGCGTGGAAGTCGGACTCGCCGGACAGGGACAGGGACTTCCAGGTCTTGCCCGGGTCGGTGCTCTTGACGAGCCTTGTTCCCACCCGAGGTCGGATGACCGCTGGCGTAGAACGTCTTGTCGCCGGCCACGGGGAAGCCCATGAAGTCGTCCTTGCTGTCGCCCACCAGTTCGGGCTCCCCCTCGGCGTCGGGGGTGTAGACACCTTCGTGGGTGGCGACGTAGAGACGCTGGTCGGCGGGGTCCAGTCCCAGCCCGTGAATGTGGCTCACGGTCGTCCCGGAAGCGGCAGACGAACCGGTTGATTCCGCGCTGTCCCCGCTCTCGGAGCAGGCAGCCAGGGTAAAGGCGAGAGCCCGGGCAGAGGCTGCCACAGCGGCAGGGCGCTTGTTCATGATTCCTCAGGGGCGTACGGGTGCACCGGAGCGGCGACGGCCCATCGCGGTCATGGCGGCATGGAGGGAGACCGCCCGGGGCTCCTCGGACTCGCACGTCGGAGCCCTGGGCGGTCTGCGGGTGATGCGGATCAGAGCCGGTCGAGGATCTCTTCGAACTTCTCGACCTCGGCGGACTGGGTCTTCACGACGTCGGCGGCGAGCTGCTTGGCCGTGGCGTTACGACCGTTCTTCTGCTCGTCCTCCGCCATGGTGATCGCGCCCTTGTGGTGCTCGATCATCATCTCCGCGAACATCCGGTCGAACTCGGTGCCCTTGGCGGCCTCGATCTTCTGCATGTCCTTGTCGGACATCATTCCGGACATCCCGGAGCCGGCCGCGCCGCCGGACCCGTGGTCCATACCGGGCATGCTCTCGGCAGCCGACTCCGGCTTGCCCCAGGCCTTCAGCCAGGACTTCATGGTCTGGATCTCGGGATCCTGGGCCTTCTCGATGTCCGCGGCCAGTGTCTTGATCTCCGCGTCGGAGGCCCGGCCGTCCGCGAGCTTGGCCATCTCCAGGGCCTGCTCGTGGTGCGGGATCATCATCTGCGCGAACGTGACGTCCGCGTCGTTGAAGGCGCCGGGCGCCGGGTTGTCCCCCGCCGCCGCGGTGGACGTGGCGGAGGCGGATGTGCCGCTCCCGTGGTCCATGCCCTCCATGTCGTCCCCGCCGCAGGCGGCGAGCAGCAGTCCACCCGCCACGGCGGCGCTCACCATCGCGATACGGCGACGAAGACGGCGGCGCAGAGCAGAGTTGTGGGCAGTCATGTGCGAAATACCTCGCTGGATCAGTTCTGTCAGTGGGTATGGCGGTACGCGCGGCGTGCGCGGGCATGACTGAGCCCGCGCTGCGGTCCGGCCTAAATCCGCAGCACTGACAGCTGAACGAGGAGAGGTCTGGGGGGCGGCGGGCCAGGAGGCAGCACGGCCAGGGCCCGGGCGAGCAGGGCCGTCAGCCGTTCCTTACGACGAACCGCCGCGCACAGGAACAACCAGAGCAGCCACCCGGTGAGCACCGCCACACACACGGACAGCACGTCCATGCTGATCATGGGCTCGTCCAGCGTCGTCGACAGCGTGGCCGAGGTCGCTGCCCCGTGGTCCGTCATTGCCGCAGGCTCGCTGGACGTCATGGTGTCGACTGTCCCTTGGCCCATGCCGCCCTGGTGCGCGCCGACCGCGGCATGGGGACCGCCGTCTGTCGCCGAGCCTGACGAGTGCTCCGCGTGGCCCATCGTGTGCATGGCAAACACGCCGAACGTGAGCATGGCGACCAGCAGGAGGTAGCCGAAGGCCCCTCCCGCACGCAGCCGCCTGCTCACACTCAACCTGCACCTCCTCGGGCCGACACCATCCAGGGCAGGCCATGAGTACCCGGGCCTCGTGGTGCTTTCTCGTCTCACAGAAATACTACTAAGCCTTCATGCAGAGTCAGGCGCTGGGCGCTTGCCGGTCAGTGGCCGGTCTCGGCGTGGTCAGCGTGGTCGCTGAGCTGGGCTTCGAACCAGTCGTGAAGGGCGCCGACCAGTGCGGAGTCCCCAGTGTCGTAGGTCATGGTGGCGCCGTCGGTTCGTTCGTGGTATGGCACTTCGAAGCGTTCGTAGCCTTCTTCCAATTCCGCCAGGCCCGGCGTGTCGTCGCCGTGGATCTGGGCGGGGTCACCGAAGTCTCCCCGGCGGAACGCTTCGGCTTCCTGCTTCAGGTGGGTGCGAATGAGGTCGATTTGCTCGGCATCCCCGGGCTGGTCGGCCACGATGTCCTGGACGCCGGTGTCGGTGGGGGTGAAGTGGTGGGTTGTCTCTTCGAGGTCGAAGGGCATGACGGAACGACCGCGTTCGGACTCCCAGGGCGTGCAGGATGCCCGCTCGTTCATGAGCAGGGATCGATTCGAGCAGCCGGGAAACCCGCTCCCGCCGCGCATCGGCGAGGGTGTGCGCAGCCCGCTGCCCTGCGGGGTGAGGCGCAGAACAACTCCGCGTCCGTCCTCTGCAGCCGGGCCACGCTCCACCCAGCCGCGGCCGGTCGGCTGTCCGACCAGGCTCACGGTGCTCTTCTGCAGCCGCAGCCGACGGGCCAGTTCGACCTGCCGCAGTACGCTTTCCTGCGCCAGTTCCCCGAGGGCGTGAGCTTCGGAAACGGGGATCGACTGACCGCAAGGCGTGCTCTCGGCGTGGAGAAGGCCGAAGGCGCGCACAAAGCCCCGGAGTGCTTCTTGGAGAACGGCTGGGTCTTCAGCTTCACGATCTGCCGACATGGTTCGACGGCGCAACCAGAAGGTTCGGCGATACAGCCACTTCTCCCGGCAGCCCACTCGCCGCAAGGCAGGAGCGGGCGATCACTCCCCACGGCAAGGGGGAACGGACAGGCCGACGAGCCATTGCTCGGCAGCGGCGACACGCGCCTGTGCGGTCAGGGTGCGAGCGGGCCGCCCAGCACGTCCAGGACGGTCCCGCCGAGCACTCCGAGTACCACCGATCCGGTGGCCGCCCCGTAGGCGACGATGGCAGCTGATCTTGACGTCGGACCCGGATCACCGACGGGTCCGCGTTCGAGAAACGCTGGGGCGATCCAGCGCAGGTAGTAAAAGAGGGAAGCGACCGTGTTGACGGCCGCGACGACCGCCAGCCAGGCGTAACCACCGTCGAAGGCCGCGCTGAAGGCTTCCAGCTTGCCGAGGAAGACGGCGGTCGGGGGCGTGCCCACCAGGCCCAGCAGGCAGACGACAAGCGAGGCCAGCAGGGCCGGGTGGGTCCGCGCCAGGCCCCGGTAGTCGTCGATGGTGCGGGCCGCGGGGAGGGCGCAGACGACGGCGAAAGCGCCGAGGTTGGTCAGCGCGTACCCCGCCAGGAAGTACAGCAGCGCCTCCTGGGCGAGGTCGGTGCGCCCGGCGACGGCCACCGGGAGCAGGAGATAGCCGACCTGGCTGATCGTGGAGTACGCGAGCAGGCGTTTGACGTCCTGCTGGAAGAAGGCCGCCAGGTTGCCCAACGTCATCGAGGCCACCGACAGCACCGCCACCAGATCGGCCCACGGCAGGTCGGCGTCCGCGAGCGGCACGGCGGCGAGCCGGTAGAACGCGGCCAGGGCGCCGATCTTGGGGATCGTCGTGAGGAAGGCAGCGACAGGCGCCGAGCTGCCCTGGACGGCGTCCGGCACCCAGAAGTGGCCGGGCACGCCTCCGGCCTTGAACAGGACACCGGCGAGCAGGGCGAGCGTGCCGACCGCCACCAGTCCCGCCGGGGCCTCGGCGAGTTCAGTGCGCAGCATGGGGTAAGCCGTTGCCCGCCCGGCGGCGAGGAGGATGGTGATGCCGGCGAGCATCACGACGCCGAGGAGGGCACCTACGACGTAGAACTTCAGGGCCGCCTCAGTGCCGGGGGCGCCCTTGCGGAACCCGGCGAGCGCGTAGGCGGGCACGCTGGCCAGCAGGTAACCGGCGGCGAGGAGGAGCAGGTCCTGGGATCCGGCCAGCATCAGGGCGCCGGCGGAGGCGAGCTGGAGCAGGACGTAGAACTCCGTCTCGCGCGGGTCGGCGTACAGGCGCGGCATGGCGAGCGCGAGGACCAGCAGCGTGGCGCCGAGGATGATGATCCTGCCGGCGGCCGTGAGCGTGTCCAGGGCGAAGGACTCGCCGAAAGCCGTCTCCACGGGATTGGCCGCGGCCATCGCGGCGGCCACGATCCCCACGGTGCAGGCCGCTCCCGCCAGGGCGCCGATCAGCCACTGGCGGCGGCGCGGCAGCCATGCCCCGAGCAGGAGACCGAGCACAGCGGAGGCGGCGAGCAGGACCTCGGGCAGGAGGTCGAGGGGGTTCTCGTTCATCCCCGTCATCTCGTTCATCGCGCGAGCAGCTCCAGCACGGTGCGCGAGGCGGGTTCGATGACGTCGAGGACGAACCGGGGGGCGAGGCCGAGGATGACGCCGAGGGCCAGCAGCGGGATGATCGCGAGCCCTTCGTGGCCGCGGATGTCGGGGAACGGCCGGTCGGCGCCGGGCGCGGCGACGGGCAGCCGTAGCGGGCCGAGGAAGACCTGTTGCAGGGCGCGCAGGAACAGGCCCGCGGTGAGCAGGATCCCGAGGACGGCCAGTCCGGTGGCGACCGGCTCCGGGCCCAGGCTCCCCGTGAGGATCTGCAACTCGGCGATGAAGCCGGAGAAACCGGGCAGCCCGAGGGAGGCGAAGGCGGCGACGCCGGTCAGCGCGGCGAAGACCGGCGCGCGCTCGGCCACGCCGGAGTACGCGGACATCTCGTACGTCCGCCCGCGCTCGTACAGCACGCCGGACAACAGGAACAGCGCCCCCGTCAGCAGCCCGTGGCTGACCATCTGGAAGACCGATCCGGTGACGGCGAGTCGGCGGGCCTCCTCCTGCCCGGCGCCGACGGCACCGGCCGCGCCGATCGCCAGAATGATGTAGCCCATGTGGTTGACGGAGGTGTACGCGACCATCCGTTTGAAGTCGGTCTGGGCCAGGGCGACCAGCGCGCCGTACAGCACGGAGACCACGCCGACGATGACGAAGACGAGGGCGTGGTCCCGCCAGGCGTCGGGCAGGACGGGCATGGCGATGCGCAGGAAACCGTACGTGCCCATCTTCAGCAGCACACCGGCGAGGATCGCCGACCCGGCGGCCGGGGCGTCGGTGTGGGCGGGCGGCAACCAGGTGTGGAAGGGCACGGTCGGGGTCTTGACCGCCAGGCCGACGGCGATGGCGAGTAGGACGAGGGCGCCGTACGTCGTGCGTCCGGCCAGTGGGTTGGCGTCGGTCAGCTCGACGATGTCGAAGGTGTGGGGATCGGTGGCCAGGTAGAGGCCGATGAAGCCGAGCAGCAGGGCGAGGGAGCCGATGAAGGTGTAGAGGAAGAACTTCAGCGCGGCGCGGGCTGCGCCCTTGTGTCCCCACCCGGCGATGATGAAGTACATCGCCACGATGGACAGGTCGAAGAAGACGAAGAACAGGATCAGGTCCAGGGCGACGAACAGGCCGAGGCATGTGGTCTGGAGGAACAGGAACAGGGCCGCGAACTCCCTGGGCCGTCGGGTCTCGCGCCACGCGTACGCGGCGCAGGCGAGGAACAGCACGCAGGTGACGGCCACCAGGGGCAGGGACAGCCCGTCGACTCCGACGTGGTAGCTGATGCCCGCGCTGGGGATCCAGCGAGCCCGGGTCTCGTACTGCATGCCTCCGTCGTGCTCAAAGCCCGCCCAGACGATCACCGTCAGGACCAGCTCGGCTGCGGCGGTCGCCGCCCAGGCCGTCAGGAACAGGACGCGGGGCGCGCTGCGCGGCACGCACAGCAGGAGGGCCGCCATGGCGGCCGGGAGCAGGACGATGGCCGTGAGCACGGCGGTCACCTCACGAGGACGAGGACGACGGCGAGGACGGTGAAGGCGGCGACCGCCTGAGCGAGGTACTGGTGCAGCTGCCCGGTCTGCGGCCTGCGCGCCCAGCGGCCGAGCGCCCGGGCACCGCCCGCCACACCCTCCACGGTGCCGTCGACGAGCCGCTCCGCCTGGGCATTGGTCCACTGCGCCAATCGGACCGAGCCGCGGGCCGTGCCCTCGACAGCCCGGTCCAGCACCCGGTCGTCGAAGGCAGCAAGGGCGCCGGCCAGACGCAGGACCGGGCCTACGAGGAGGGCTCGTGCCGCGTTTTCCAGGCGCAGCCAGTCCGACACCCAGGCAGTGCTCCGGCCCGGGAGAGCGAGGAGTTGGGGTCCACGCATCCAGACCAAAGCGGAGACGGCCAGCGCGAGCGCGCCGGACAAAACCAACTCCCAGGCCTTCGGGTCCGGTTGTCCCTCGCCGCCGAGCACCCGCTCGACCGAGTCCCGTACGGGCGGGAAGGACGTGACGGTCAGGGCAGCGCAGGCGACGGCCAGGGTGACCAGCGGCAGCCGGGTCGCGTACGGCAGCGGCTCCTCACGGTCGTCCGGTACGGGAGCGGGCTGCCAGACGAACCAGAGGGCCTTGGCGCTGTAGACCGCGGAGATCACCGCACCGGCCAGACCGACGAGGTACAGCGCTGTGTTGTCTTCCAGAGCGCCGGCGAGGAGTACGTCCTTGGCCGCCCACAGCGCCAGCGGCGGGACTCCGGCGAGGGCCAGCGCCGCCACACTGAAGGTGATCCCGGCCGTACGGTTCCGCCGGGCCGCGCCGCGCAGGGCGGGCAGCGCCTTGGTGCCGAGGGCCGTCAGCCAGGCTCCCGCGACGAGGAAGGCCAGGCTCTTGGCAGCGGCATGGGCGATGAGTTGCAGGGTTCCACCGGTGACCGCACCGGCCCCGGCGGCGAGCACCATGAAGCCGATCTGCGCGCAGGTCGAGGCGGCGAGCAGCTGCTTGAGGTCGGTCTGCGCCACGGCGACCAGGCCGAGCACCACCGCCGTCACCGCACCCGTCCACGCCACGACCGGTCCGCCCCAGCCGGACTGCGCGAGCAGCGGCTCCAGCCGCAGCAGCAGATACGCCCCCGCCACCACCATGGTCGCCGAGTGCAGCAGGGCCGAGACAGGACTCGGGCCCTGCATGGCACGGGACAGCCAGAAGCTGAACGGCAGTTGGGCCGACTTGCCGAACGCGGCCGCGATGACGCCGGCGGTGATGACCGCGGACCACGCGCCCGTCGCGTCCGGGAGCTCGTCGAGGGCGAGGGAGCCGGCCTGCCCGCTCGCCAGCGCCGCCCCGGCGGCGAGGTAGAGGCCGAGGTCGGCGGCGCGGGTGGTGAGGAAGGCCGTGTTGGCGGCGTCGCCGCGCTCGGGGTCGCGCCACCAGTAGCCGATCAGGGCCCAGGAGGTGGCGCCCATCACCTCCCATGCCATCAGCAGGACCGGCAGCGTGGTCGCGGTGACCGTCGTCAGCATCGCGCCGCCGAACAGCAGCATCAGCCCGAAGAAGCGGGCACGTGCCTCACCCGGTCCGATGTCCGCGACGCTGAAGAGAAGGACGGCCGCGGTCACCGCCGTGACGGTGACGACCATGAGGCCCGACAGCCCGTCGACCGCGAGCCCGGCGGCGAGCCCTTCCAGCAGCGGCGCCTCGACCCGAGGGTGCGCGAACGCCACCGCAACGGCGAGGACGAGCGCGGCGACGGCCGTGCCGACCGCGACCGTCGGGGCGCACCGGTCCGCCGGGCGTCCGACGACCGCGAGCAGCGTCCCCACGCTCAGCGGTAGCGCGACGAGCGCCCACAGCAGCGCGCTCACTCCTTCAACTCCGCCGCCATGTCGGTCATGTCGACCTCACGGGAGCGGAACAGCGCGGTGACCACGGCGAACCCGACGGCCATCTCCACCGCCATGACCGTGACCGCCAGGACCACCAGCACCTGCCCGTCGGCGGCGGCCGGGGCGATGTAGTGCCAGACGGCCGCCGCGCCGACGATGATGCCGCCCAGCATCAGTTCGAGGCCCATCATGAGCATCACGATCGACTGCTGGGTGAGCGCGCCGAACAGTCCGATGCTGAACAGAGCCGCGGCGAGCAGCAGAAGGAGCTCCAGGCTCATCGGCCCATCCCTCCCCGTACCGGGTCGCCGGCGGTACGCGCCTTGAGGTCGTCGCCGAAGCGGTCGTAGCGACCCCGGCGGGTTGCCAGAACGACGGTCGCGACGATGGTGGCGAACAGGGCGAGACCCAGGGTCGTCATGGTGAGCATCTGCGAACCCATCAGCGACAGGCCCAGGTCCTTGGTCGGATCGGACGACGGCCTGCCGCGCCGGGACGGCCACGGGGCAAGCAGGATGCCCGCGGCGAGGACGGCGAAGACCGCCGCGCAGATCACGGCCGCGCCCTTCGTGTTGTGCACCATGGTCATCGGCATGAGCCCGGCCGGATTCATCATGTACATCACCATGAACACGGCCATGATGGCCATCTCGATGGTCATCATCAGCACGATCACGACCCCGAGATAGTCCAGCCCGAGCAGCAGTACTTCACCGCCCACGCACAGCAGAGAGGTCAGCAGCGCGTACGTCGCGCGGGCCATGGAGTCGAACCGGAAGACCATGACGCCACTGGCCACCGCCACCAGGGCCAGCACCCAGAAGATCACGTCGTCGAGCACGGCCATCACCTCCTCATCGGTTCAGGACGACCACGGCCACGAACAGGGCCTGAAGCAGCGACAGCGGCACCAGAACCATCCACGCCAGCTCCATGTACCGCTCCATGCGCAGCACGGGCAGCAGCCGGCGCCCGGCCACGAGCAGCGCCAGCACGGCCCCGGTCTTCAGCAGCGTCCACGCCCAGCCCGGCAGCAGCGGGCCGTGCCCGCCGCCGAGGAACAGCGGCACGCTGAAGCCGGCCGTCACCACGAGCAGCATCCACCGGCCGCCCAGCAGCACCAGCCGGTCCACGCCCGACAGTTCGACGGCGGCACCCCCGGCCGCGTCCCGCGCGAGCGGGTACGCGAAGGGCCCCCAGAAGGCCATCGCGAGCGCACTCAGCAGATAGACGACGAACGCGGCCGGCATCCACACCACGAACCACAGCCCGTCCTGAGCCGCGACCACGTCACCCACCCGCAGCGACTCGGCTCCCAGGGCGGCGGTGGTGATGGCGAACATGTGCGGCAGTTCGTACGCCAGCCCCTGCGCCAGGAACCGGTACCCGCCGATCAGCGACAGCGCCGAGTTCGGCCCCCAGCCCACCAGCCAGACCGCCGCCCATGCGAGCGCCTCCATCGCGTTGAACCACACGATGCCGACGGACGGATCGCTCACGGAACGGAACCCCCACGGCAGTACGGCACCCCCGAGCACCGCCGCCACCGGGACCAGCACCACGCCCAGCCTTGCGAGGAGTTGGTCCGCGGCCGTCGTACGGCGCGGCTGCTGGACAAGCAGCCGCAGGGCTTCGCGAACCGGGGCCAGCGCCCGCAGCCCGGCCTCCCGGACGCCCCCGGCAGGACCGCGCTCGGCCGCCCCGGTCAGCACCGCGTCGAACCCAGCCGTGATCACAGCGGCCACGGCCAGGGCGAGGGGAAGGATGACGGTCGCCCACAGTGGCGCTGAATCAGGCATGGGCCGCTCCGGACACGGGCGCGAGCGCGAGTTCGTCGAGGTCGGGGTCCAGGCTGGCCACGATGATCCGCGCGCAGGCGAACTCCGCTCCGGTCAGCAACTCCGGAAGGATGTCGAACAGCGCCTGTGACGGCGGCCGTGGTCCGTCGAGGCGTCCCCGCGGGCCGGTGAGTTCATCCGGCGGCAACTGCCGTTCGTCGTCGAGCACTTCGAGGCCGCGCTCGATCTCGTCCAGCCACCTCCGCAGCCGGTCGTACGCGTCCCCGTCCGCGGCGAGGACCGGCCCGGTCACTCCCGCCTCGCCCGCTCTGGAGGACGACAACTCCCCCAGCCCGGCGATCGACCAACGCAGGGTGCGTGACCGCCGCACTCTGCGCAGCACCCCCAGGGTGCCTCCGATCCCCTCGCGCGACGCTCCCGACAGCAACTCGTCCCGCAGCCGACGGCATCGCCCTGCGGCGTCGTCCCAGCCGACGACAGCGAGGAGCCGCCCCGCACTGTCCAGATGCGCGGCACAACGCCGACGCGCCGCGCTTCCCCTGGTGACCTCCTCGCCCTGCGCCGCCCGCAGCCATGGCTCGTCCCAGAAGGGCAGTCGATGGCCGGGCGGTACGGGGAGATGGTCGACCTCGACGTCCTGTACGACGTCTCCTTGCAGGGTGAGGCGGAGAACGAGCCCCGTTGGCCAGTCGGTCAGGCCGGGACCGATCGGGACGTGCAGCTGATCGAGCCTCAACTCGTCCCGGTCGTCTCCCCGTTCGGCCATCGGCAGGCCCGCCACCTCACCCATGGCGTGCATGTCGTGACCCATGTGATCCACATGACCGCCATGACTTTCGTGCTCCATATGATCCGTGTGCGGGGCATGGTCGTCGGGGCGGTGGTTCTCATGCCCCTCATGGCCCGAGTGAGCCGCACGGCCGCCCTGGCCGTGGTCCATGGAGGGGAACGGATGGCCTTGATCGCCACCGTGCCCCTGGTGCTCGCCTTGCGCACGACCATCAGACTCGCGCTCCGCGGCCGCCTGTTGGTCGTCTTTGTCGGCCTCTCGCGGAGTAACCGCCCTGTCGGTCAGATCCCTCCGCACCCTCTCGAGCGCGTGCGCGGCATGCCCCGTCTCCTCGACCACAATGCGCACGGCCGGCTCCGGCATCGACCCTTCGATATCGTCCAGCCACTCCGCGTCCCCCGGCTCCGAGGCGCCACAGACGACCATCAGGTCGGCGCCGGCCGGGGCGCCCGCCGCCGGCCACCCACACCGACGGACCTCTGCCTCCACCTCCAGCCGGATCTCCGTCGCTCCGGGCAGCGCGACCACCAGCACCGCCGGACGCCGCATCGCCGTACGCCGCAGGAGGCCTCTCAGGTCCACCGCAGGGCTCCCTCACGCCAGGCGTACGCCACCGCCGCGAACAGGATCCCCAGGAAGAGGAACATCTCCACGACGGCAGTGGTGCCCACCTCCGAGACGACCTTCACCCACGGGTACATGAAGAGCATCTCCATGTCGAAGGCCAGAAAGATCATGGTGACCGCGTACCAGCGCACATGGAACCGGGACACAGCGTGCTCGCCCGGCCTGAGACCTCCGGCGAAGGGGCCCGCTTCGAGGGGAGTCCGCACTGCCGCCAGCCACAGGCCCAGTCCGTAGAGGAGAGCCAGACCGGCACCGACCACACCGAGAAGGGCCAGCATCGGCTGCCATGTGTCCATCCCGCCCGACCTCCGTTCTCGGCGTCATACGGCTCATGGTGCGCGACCGGCTGGTTCAGGCCCTGGAGGCGTGGCCCATGGCGCAGGGCGAGGCAACCGGAGCACCGCACCACGAAGGACGTTAGTGGTGGGAATGCGGCCGGAACCACCCCGGGGACACATTACCCCGTGGGGGTATCCTTGGGCCTCTCTTCGGAAGGAGTAAGCACATGGTTCAGAAGGTGTACGACGTCAAGGGCATGACGTGCGCTCACTGCGTCCGGGCCGTCAGCTCCGAACTCAACGGCCTCCCCGGAGTCGAGGACGTCCAGGTGGATCTGCCGTCGGGCAAGGTCACGGGGACCAGCGAGCAGCCGCTGGATCCCGGCGCCGTCGCCGCCGCGGTCGACGAGGCCGGCTACGCGCTCGTCGGCGGCGAGAGCCAGTGAACCGGCGGGCAGAACTGCTGCGCCGGGCAGTCGGTCACCGTGTCGTCAGGCTTACGGCCGCGGCGCTCCTCCAGGCCGCGGCCTCTCGCCTGGCAGATGCCGGAGCCGCCCCGGCGCGGAAGCCCTGCGCGTGCCGCGACGCCGCCCGCACGGTTCGCTGAGCCAGGGCCAGGGCCGGGGCGGGGCGAGCGTCGCCAGGCGCCCGTTCCCCCTGAGGCCTGCGCCAGCCATGATCAGGCCACAACACTGGGACGCCACTGCCCCCACCTCGCCCCAGCGAGGACCACGCGTCTCAGTGTGCGTGCTCGGCCTCTCCCTCGGCGGGCTTGGCCTCTGAGGGCTTCTCGGGCTCGCCCACCGCGCCGCCCGCGAGCATCGTGAAGGCTGCAGTGCGCACCTTGCCCTCGTGCGGGAAGTCCAGGAACAGGCGGTACGCGCCGGTGCTGGGCGCGGTAGCCGTGAAGGAGACCTCGGGGCCGGGCTGGGTCATGCCGTCGCCGGGCTCGCCGTTGGGGTGGACGTGCAGGGAGGCGAGGTCACCTGAGCGCAGGGCGACCAGGTGGCCGTAGGCGCCCAGGTACGGCTGAAGATCCCGGACCCGCTCGCCGCCCTTGTTCACTGTCAGCGTCACTTCGCCGGCCTTGCCGGGGGTCAGGTCGCCGTCGAGCTTCACCTCCTAGCCATCGATCCTGGCGGTGGTGTTGCGCTCGGGCAGCTCAGCGGGGTCGTACGTTCCGGAGGCCGCGAGGTCCGCGCCAAGGGTGAGTGCCTCGCCGCCCCTGGGCTTGAAGTCGGCGAAGACGCGGTAGCTGCCGGCCTTGGGCAGGTCCACCGGGGTGGAGCAGGTGCCGTCCGCGGCGCGGGCTGGGTGCAGATGGCGATAGACGCTCAGATCTCGTGAGGCGAGGATGAGGTGCAGCTCCTTGCCGTGTTCGCGCTGGTAGGCGGTGACCTTGCGGCCGATGCTGTCCTGTATGACGGCGAAGCGCAGCTCGGCCTTCCTGCCGGCCTCGATGCGCGGGGTCTTCAGGTCGAGCGTGTAGCCGCCCTGTGAGACCTCAAGACCTCCCGGCACTGCCGCCTCACGGCCGCCACTCGCCCCTTCGTGACCGGCCGCCACGTGACCGTCGGGACCGCCGTGAGCACCACCCTTCGGTTCGGGCGGGATCGCGTCGACCGTGCCGCCGACACCGTAGGCGGTGCCGAAAGTCGTGGCGAGCGCGGCGGCTCAGGCGGTGATCCGCAGTCCGGTGTTCATGACCCACTCCTCTTCTCCGGGCCGCTCATTGATACGGCCTATGCACTTCAACATACCCCTGGGGGGTATGAATTCGAGCAGGATGGTCAGCCCTTGCGGAGAATACGGGAGGGGGGTATACATGACTCGTCGCGAGGTACCCCCTAGGGGTATAGCTGCCAGCTACGGAGAATCCCATGTCGAACAACTGCTGCACCTCTGACGGAAGCTGCCACACCAGCGCGGAGATCAAGAGCACCTACAGGGTCGACGGCGTCGGCAGTGCTCACTGCCAGGGCATCGTCGCCAAGGCGGTGGGCGGTCTGGACGAGATCACCACGGTCGACGTCGAGATCGGCACCGGCCTGGTCACCGTGACCACCGCCACCGCGCCCGACGAGGAGCTCGACGCGCTGATCGCCAAGACCGTCGACGAGGCCGGCTACGACTTCGCCGGCCGCGTGCCCGCCTGACCTACCAGCATCGGCGGGGCCGCCCTGCCAGACCGGCCCCGCCCCTCCCCCATCGAATCCGTGAGCTGCGAGGAGCAGACATGACCACCACCACGCCCGGCGCCGAGGTCGAACTCGCCATCGGCGGCATGACCTGCGCCTCGTGCGCCGCTCGGATCGAGAAGAAGCTCAACCGCATGGACGGGGTCGAGGCCACCGTCAACTACGCCACGGAGAAGGCCAAGGTCACCTTCCGCGAGGACATAGCCGTGGCGGACCTGATCGCGACGGTCGAGGCCACCGGCTACACGGCACGCGAGCCCGAGCCGATACGCACCGAGCCGGAAGCCGGCGGTGGCCCCGCGCAGGACCTGGGCGACGAACTGCGGCCGCTGCGCCAGCGGTTGACGGCTGCGGTGGCCCTCGCGGTGCCGGTGATCGCGATGGCGATGATCCCGGCGTTGCAGTTCGAGTATTGGCAGTGGCTCTCGCTGACGCTGGCAGCGCCCGTGGTGACGTATGCCGCCTGGCCCTTCCACAAGGCCGCCTTCACCAACGCGCGGCACGGCGCGGCGACCATGGACACGTTGATCTCGGTCGGCACATCGGCCGCGTTCCTGTGGTCCCTGTGGGCGCTGTTCTTCGGCACCGCCGGAACGCCCGGCATGACGCATCCCTTCGAGCTCACCATCGCCCGCACCGACGGCGCCGGGAACATCTACCTGGAAGCCGCCGCCGGAGTCACGGCCTTCATCCTGGCCGGGCGCTACTTCGAGGCCCGTTCCAAGCGGAAGGCGGGCGCGGCACTGAAGGCTCTGCTGGAGCTGGGCGCCAAGGAAGTCACGGTGCTGCGCGAGGGCCGGGAAGAGCTCATTGCGGTCGGTGATTTGAAGGTCGGCGACCGGTTCCTCGTACGGCCCGGCGAGAAGATCGCCACCGACGGTGTGGTCGTCGAGGGCTCGTCCGCCATTGACGCCTCGATGCTCACCGGCGAGTCGGTGCCGGTCGAGGTCGGCACCGGGGACGCCGTCACGGGGGCCACGCTGAACGCCGGCGGCCGCCTGGTCGTCGAGGCCACCCGGATCGGCGCCGACACCCAGCTCGCCCGCATGGCCAAGCTGGTGGAGGACGCGCAGAACGGCAAGGCCTCCGCACAGCGGCTCGCCGACAAGATCTCCGCTGTCTTCGTCCCGGTCGTGATCGCCCTCGCGCTCGGCACCCTTGGCTTCTGGCTCGGCAACGGCGCGGGCCTGACGGCCGCCTTCACCGCAGCCGTCGCCGTCCTGATCATCGCTTGCCCGTGCGCCCTGGGCCTGGCGACGCCGACCGCGCTGATGGTCGGCACCGGGCGCGGCGCCCAGCTCGGAATCCTCATCAAGGGGCCGGAGGTCCTGGAGACGACGCGCAAGGTCGACACCATCGTCCTGGACAAGACCGGCACCGTCACTACCGGCACGATGACCCTGCTCGCCGTGCACACCGCCGAGGGCACCGACGAGGACGAGGTCCTGCGCCTCGCGGGCGCCCTGGAGCACGCCTCCGAACACCCCATCGCCCAGGCCGTCGCCTCCGGCGCCGCCGCCCGGGTCGGCACACTGCCCACCCCCGAGGACTTCGCGAACATCGCCGGCCTCGGCGTCCAGGGCATCGTCGAGGGCCACGCGGTCCTCGTCGGCCGCGAGAAGCTGCTCGCCGAGTGGGCCATCTCCCTGCCGGAGGAGCTTCAGTGCGCCAAGACGGACGCGGAAGCGGCCGGACGTACCGCCATCGCGGTCGCCTGGGACGGCGAGGCCCGCGCGGTCCTCGAAGTCGCCGACGCCATAAAGGAGACCAGCCCGGAAGCCATTCGGCGGCTCCGCGCCCTCGGCCTGACGCCGATGCTGCTGACCGGTGACAACAAGGCGGTCGCCGAATCGGTCGCCGCGGAGGTGGGCATCGCGCCTGAGCACGTGATCGCCGAGGTCATGCCGCAGGACAAGGTCGACGCCGTCAAGCGCCTGCAGACCGAGGGCCGTTCGGTCGCCATGGTCGGCGACGGCGTCAACGACGCCGCCGCACTCGCCCAGGCCGACCTGGGTCTGGCCATGGGCACCGGCACCGACGCCGCGATCGAGGCGGGCGACCTCACGCTGGTGCGAGGCGATCTGCGGGTCGCGGCGGACGCCATCCGCCTCTCCCGCAAGACGCTGGGCACCATCAGGTCCAACCTCTTCTGGGCCTTCGCCTACAACGTCGCCGCCCTGCCGCTCGCCGCCGCCGGCCTGCTCAACCCGATGATCGCAGGCGCGGCCATGGCCTTCTCCTCGGTCTTCGTGGTCGGCAACAGCCTCCGCCTGCGCGGCTTCCAGCCCGCCGACCACTGAGCAGCCCCCAAGATGAAGGTGGCAACCATGACCGGGTACCACGACCAGAAGGACGACATCGTCCGACGACTGCGCCGGATCGAGGGCCAAGTGCGGGGGCTGCAACGAATGGTCGAGGAGGACGCCTACTGCATCAACGTCCTCACTCAGGTCGCCGCCACCAACGCCGCGCTCCAGTCCTGCGCCCTGGCCCTCCTGGACAGGAACTCAGGCATTCCTGCCGGTCAGCGCACCCTTCCCCGCGGCTTCAGCCGCGTCGCCGGCAGCTCGGGGGCGGGCAGCGGAGCACCGTCGTACCCCTTCACCTCGCCGAAGCGGGTGCCGGACATCCAGTCCTGACGCGCCTGCTCGATCTCCCCCTGGGACCGTCCGATCCAGTTCCAGAACATGATCAGCTCCTCCTCGAACGGCTCGCCGCCCAGGAGCATCAGGGCCGCCTCCGACTCGGCGCGCAGCGGGAGTTCGGTGCGGCCGCAGCCGAGGTAGAGCATCGAGCCGGGGAGGACCGGTACGCCGTCGACATGGGCCTCGCCGGACATGGACAGCACGGCGTACTCGAAGTCCGGCTCCAGCGGCAGGCGTGCGTCCGCGCCGCGGGCGAGCGCCAGATCGGCGCCGACGAGGGGCGTGTACGTCGTTCCGGGTGAGCGGGCGCCGTCGAGGGTGCCGAGGATCAGCGTGGCTGTGAGGCCGGGCGCCGTGACGACGGGCAGCTCGGAGTGGTGCTCGAAGTGCGGCTCGGTGTGCCGGTCGCCGTCGGGCAGGGCGACCCACAGCTGCGCGCCGTGCAGGAAGCGGGCGTGCGGCTTCGGGCTCTCCTCGGAGTGGCTGATCGCCCGGCCCGAGGTCATCAGGCCCAGCTCGCGGGGGCGGATCGTCTGCAGGCTGCCGGTGGAATCGCGGTGCAGCACCTCGCCCTCGTGCAGCCAGCTCACCGTCTGCAGGCCCATGTGCGGGTGCGGGGGCACCTGCATTCCGGGCTCGTCGGCGATGTCGTCGGGGCCGTAGTGATCGACGAAGCACCAGGCGCCCACCATGCGGCGGCCCAGGTTGGGCAGCAGTCGGCGCACTTCGGAGGACTCACCGAGCTTGACCCGGCGAGGGCTGAGGAGTTCCCGTACGGGCTCCGCCACGACGAAGCCACGGCCGCCGCACACCGCGGGCACGGGCTCGCGATCAAGATTGCTCATGCCGCCCAAACTAGCCCTGCCGGGGCCTTTCCGTCAGGCCAACTCCGGCGGACTTCACGCCCTCGCCCAAAATAGTAGCCATGTACATAGTAGCTATGTACTCTATTGCTCATGAGTACGGCATCCGAGGGCGCTACGCCCGGCTTCCTGGTCTGGCGACTGTCGATGAAGTGGCGGGTCGCGGTCGATCGCGCGGTGGCCCCGCTGGGGCTGACGCACGCCCAGTACGCCCTGGTCGCGTCGCTGCACGGCATGCACCGCACCGGACTGCGCCCCAGCCAGCGGCGCCTGGCCGACCACACCGGACTCGAACCGCTCTACGTCTCCAAGCTCGCCCGCACCCTGGAGTCCGCGGGCCTCCTGGAGCGCACCCGTGACCCCAAGGACCCGCGCGCCGTCCAACTGGCGCTCACCGAGCGGGGCCACGAGGTGACGGGACAGGCCATCAAGGTCGTCCACGGTCTCCTCCAGCAGCTGCTGGGGCCGCTCGGAGGGCTCGACAGCCCGCGGGCCCGGGAGTTCACCGCCGACCTGGCCACCCTGCTCGACGCACCACTCGATCCGTTCAGCGAGACCGCCGAGAACGCAGAGAACGCAGAGAACAACGAGGAGCAGTCATGACCACCACCACTCCCCTGCTCGACCCCCGCGTCATAGCCCTGGCCCACTACGCGGGCCGCGCGGTTCTGGAGAGCGTGCTGACCCGCCACGGCGTGACGTTCCAGCAGTCCGTCACCCTCCGCATCGTCGCCATCGCCGACGGACCGGTCGAGCGGGACCGGCTCGTCGACGGTGTCGTGGGCGCGCTGAAGATCGACGCGGCGGAGGCCCACTCCGTGGTCGACGAGCTGATCGCCAAGGAGCTGCTGACCCCGCAGGTGGGGATCACGGACGCGGGACGTGAACTCTTCGGGACGACGTCCGCCGAGACCGCCCCCATCAGCGCCCGGATCTACGCCGATATCCCCCAGGAGGACCTCGCCGTCGCCGGACGGGTACTCACGCTCATCACCGAGCGGGCGAACGCCGAGCTCACGTAGTCGCGGACGACGCAGGGGACTCGGCCCCCTCCGCCTCCTCGGCGTTCCCCCTCCCCCGCCGGCGCGCGATCTCGCCGAGCACGATGTCGACGACGAGGAAGACCAGCAGGGAGATCCCGAGCAGCGGGACGAAGTAGCCGACCACGGCCGCCACGACCGCCAGTGGCACCAGGATCTGCGGCGGCACCTGCTGCCAGGCGCCGCGCCGGATCGGCCGGCCGAAGGCGGAGCCGCGGCCGCGCTGCCACCACATGCGGTAGCCCCAGATGATCAGCAGGATCAGCGAGAGGGCGAGCAGCATCAGGGCGATCTGGCTGACCAGGCCGAACAGCACGCCGGTGTGCAGGTCGATGCCCCAGCGGGTCAGCTTGGCGAGCACCGGGTAGTCGGCGAACCGCAGTTCGTCGGTGACCTGACCGGTGCCAGGATCGATGGCGACGGAGTCCTGTTTCGTGGGCCAGCTGCGCTGGATCTGCCTCACCACGTACGCCGACTGCGCGTCCGCGGGCGGCACGATCTCGACCGGGTCGCCGAGCCCCCTCGCCCGGGCCGCCGCGAGCACCTTGTCGAGGCCGACGCCGTGCGCCGCGTCCCCGGCGGCGGCCGAGGCACCGTGACCGGAGTGCTCACCGCCCGCGCTCGCCGAGATCGACGGGGTCGCCCCGCCGAGCGAGGTGCGCAGTTCGTCGATGTTGGCGCCGGTGTACTGCGACCAGGTCAGCCCGGTCGCCGACAGGAACAGGAACCCGGCGGCCGCCCAGGCGCCGACGGTGCCGTGCAGGCCCAGGGTGCGGCGGCGCCCGCTGGTGCCGCGCAGCTTGCGCAGGGCCCGCCGACGCGAGAACCACAGCACCAGACCACCCAGCGCGATCACCCACAGCCAGCTCGCGGCGAGTTCGCTGTACAGGCGGCCGCTCTCACCGAGGCGCAGATCGCGGTGGAACTGGTCGATCCAGGTGCGCAGCGGAAGGGCGCCGGTGGAGCCGTACTGTTCCAGCGAGCCGCGCACCTCGGCGGTGTACGGGTCGACGAAGACGGCGAGGGTGTAGTCCTCGTCGACGCCCTCGACGCCGGACAGCAGCACCCTGGTGGTCGCATCGTCCTCCGGCGAGGGCCGTACGGCGGCGACCGTGCCCTGGGGGTGGGCCTTGCGGGCGGCCGCGACCTGCTCGGAGATCGGCAGCTTCTCGTCACCGACGGGGACGGTCAGCTCGCGCGCGTACACGATCTTCTCGGCCTGGAACGAGGCGGCGTACAGAAAGCCGGTCGCGGCGGCGACGAGCAGGAACGGTGCGACGAGCACTCCGGCGTAGAAGTGCAGCCGCAGTATCAGCGGGCGCAGGGGTGCCCAGGTGCGGCGGGCCGACGCTGGGGTGGCGTCGGTCTTTCGGGCCTCGTCCTCGGTGGTCGAGGGAGCGGTGGACATCGGCGGGCCTCTCCGGGCTGGGGACGCTTGTTGTGCTGTGGCGGTCCAGTAGTCGGGGCGAGGCACCCCGGAGTTCCCGGCCATTGAAGTGACCTGCGTCACAGGCGACGGGCGCGTGGCATCCTGACCCGATGGCATCCCCGAATGATCACGCACCATTGGCTGAACTGGTCGAACAACTCCTCGCCACGGACGGCCCGTTGCCGATCGTCGCGGCGGGCGAGCCGGTACTGCGACGCGCATGCGAGCGCTACGACGGCCAGTTGCCCCCGGCCCTGCTGTCCCGCTTCGTCGCGGCCCTGCGCCTCACCATGCACGCGGCCCCGGGCGTGGGCCTGGCGGCACCGCAGGTGGGCGTCCCGCTGCGGGTCGCCGTGATCGAGGACCCGGCACCGGTGACGGAGGAAGTACGGCTCACCCGCGGGCGGGTGCCGCAGCCGTTCCGGGTGCTGGTGAACCCGTCGTACGAAGCCGTCGGGCCGGCCCGAGCCGCCTTCTTCGAGGGCTGCCTGAGCGTGCCGGGCTGGCAGGCGGTGGTGTCCCGGCCGGCCGCGGTACGCCTGACCGGCGAGGACGAGCACGGGCGCGGGATCGACGAGGTGTTCAGCGGATGGCCCGCCCGGATCGTGCAGCACGAGACGGACCATCTGGACGGGACGCTCTACCTGGACCGGGCCGAACTGCGCTCATTGTCGTCGAACCAGGCGATGGCCGAGCGCTGGACCCAGCCGACACCTGAGGAGGCGGCGGCGGCGCTCGGCTTCGAGGTGCCGCGTTGAGCCGAGCCACTCCTCGACGGAAGAGTTGAGCTGAGCCGCTCCTCGACGGAAGGCCTTTCACCGGCCCCCGGCTCGCATGGCACGCCCGTTTCGGTCACACAGAGTGATAGATTGCGCGCATTCTGTCACCGAGTGGTGTCGTGCCACGCCGGGCACCCCTCCGTCCTCCCCACTCCAAGGAGCAGCCGGTGATCGAACGGCTCTGGCTTCAACCACCCCTCGCCTTCGCCCGGTTGGGCTCCTCCACCGTGCCCTGCGACAACTACCGTTGGGGGCCCAGCGATCTCACACCCCACGGCACGGGCAAGACCACCGTCGTACCGGATCTCACCCTCGACCTCGGCGCCGACGGCACGCTCAGTGCCCGTATGCCGGAGCGCGTGCAGTTCAAGGACTCGGCGGGCTGGCGGCCGGTGTGCCCCTACTTCGAGGTGCACGGGTCCTGGACCGTCGACGGCAAGGCAGGCGAGGGACCGCTGACCGAGCGGGTGCTGGCGGACTCGGGGCTGAGCCTGGCGGACATCCGCTGGGAGGTGTCGGTCGCCAACCTCAAGGCGTACCACCTCACGCAGCAGGAGGGTGACCGGATCGAGGCCCGGGTCGAAGTGGCCGGCGACGACAACCAGCGGCACGTCCTGGCCGGTGTTTCGCCGCAGGACGAGGAGGACCCGCTGGTGCCCTCCGGGACCAGCCTGCCGCTGGGCGCCGTGCAACTGCCCGTGCCCAACCCGGAACTCCCGGGGCTGCGGCTGCGGTTCACTCCGGGGAGCGGCTTCGTCTACGGGCCCACCGACCTGCCGGATCCCCGGTCCGAGGCCGACTACGACATCCCGGCCGGGCGACGCATCCTCAACCCGGATTCCGGGTGGGTCGGTTTCGTCCCGCCGGAGACCGACCCGCGGACCGCTCCGGGCGACCTGTTCGCGGGCGCGGAGCTGGGCCGCAGCGTCGGGCTCGTCGACGACGTGTGCGACGGCACGGTGACCGTCCGGCTGCCGGGCGGGCTGTCGGCGACCGCGCGGATCGTGGCCGGGCCGCCCGACTTCACTCCCGACCGCAGGCCCTTCGTCTCCCTCGCCGACGGCCTGGCCGACCGGCTCAAACGGGACGAGGTTCGCCAGCCGGGATTCCTGGAGGACGAGCAGACCGTACTGGAGATCCGTGACCTGTTCGAGCGCGTGCTGGAGACCATGAACGCGGTCAACGTGGATGTGCAGAACGAACGGTCCGGCGGCCTGAACGCCCGTATCGCCCCCGCCCTGAACGTGTCCCCCACCGAGGCTCGCGCGCTGGCCTTCGAGCCTCCGCAGCCGCTGCTCGGACTGCTGCTCGGCCTCTCCGAACGCGGTCGGCGCCGACACCGCCGGTTCGTGGCCCTGGAAGTGCTGGAGGACATGCTCCGGGAACAGCCCGACCTGATCTCGCGCTGGATCCGCCCGCCCGCCGTGCCGGCCGCCGAGGCGGGTGCCTCGCTCGCCTCCTCGCGGTTCTACACCCGGCAGATGCCCAGCGGCATGCGCGGCTCGGACGCCTACCCCCTGCACCTGACACGCCGCCAGTACGACCTGCTGGTCGGCTGGGCCGCCCGGCTGAGCGAGGACACGGAGCCGAACACATGACCGTACTCCTCCAGATCGGTCGCCGCCCGCCGGACGGTCCGGCTCAACCACGGGGCTCGGCCCGGCCACCGGACGGATCCGCCGAGTTCAAGGTCTTCCGCAGTGCGCGCGGCGCGCATCTCCTCCTCACGGACGGCAGCCGGATCTACGACCTGCCCGAACCGCTCGCCGCCCGGCTGGAGCAGTGGGCGGCGGCGCCCGACGGCACCCCGGCCGACCTCGCCGACCGGCTCGGCCTGCCACTGTGGGACCGGCCTCGAAGGATCGACGGCACCCCCCTCGAACCGCCGCCGCTCTCCTCCCTCTCCCTCAATGTGATGCAGGCCTGCAACCTCAGTTGCGGCCACTGCTACGCCGACGAGGGACGGTTCGGCGGCGCGGCCCGCGCGATGCCCCGGCACACGGCGTACGCCGCTGTCGACCGGCTGCTGGCCGAGGCCGCGCCCGGAGCGGACGTGGTGGTCGGCTTCATGGGCGGCGAACCGCTGCTCGCCCGGGACCTGATCCACGACGTGGTCGGCCACGCGGTGCGGGCCGGCCGGGAGACGGGACACACCGTCCGGTTCTCCCTGACCACCAACCTCACCACCGTTCGGCCCGAGGACGCCCGGCTCTTCGCCGAGCACCCCTTCACCGTCACCGTCAGCCTGGACGGCGACCGGGCGGGCCATGACGCGCTGCGCAAGGCCCCGGGCGGCGTCGGCGCCTACGACCGGCTGCGCGCCGGTCTCGACGTGCTCACCCGGCACGGCCGACCGCGCCATCTCGCCGCCCGGGTCAGCGTCACCCCCAAGACCTCGCGCCTGCTCGACGTGCTGGAGCACGGCATCTCGCTCGGCTTCGACGACGTCGGCTTCGCGGCCGTGGTCAGCGCCCCTGATCCGGCGTACGAGATCGACACCGACGGGTTCACCGGCTTCCTGGAGCAGATGGTGGAGTGCGGTGAGCGGGCCCTGAGCGAACTGTCGGTGGGGCGGAGCTATCCCTTCGGGAACCTGCTGACCGCCCTCGACCAGCTGCACCGCGGCACGCACCGTCCCTACCCCTGCGGCGCGGGTGCCGGCTATCTCAGCGCCTCGGCCGAGGGGGGCCTGTACGCCTGTCACCGCCTGGTCGACGACCCCGCGCACGCGATGGGTTCGGTCGCCGACGGGCCCGACGCCGACGCCCGACGACGCCATCTGACGGCCGGTCACGTCGACCGGACCGAGCCGTGCCGCTCCTGCTGGGCCCGGTACCTGTGCGGGGGTGGGTGCTACCACGAGGTGAGCCGGCGCGGACGGCCGGGCTGCGACTATATCCGCGGCTGGCTGGCCTTCTGCCTGCGTGCCTATGTGGAACTCGCCGAGGCCGTCCCCGACTTCTTCCGCCGGCCGCCGGTGCCGGACGCCCACCCCGCAGCAGGCGCCGGCGGCGCCGGCCTCGTCTGAAGGAGCCCTCATGCCCGACCTTCCGGCCCCCGACGGGAAGTTCTTTCCGCGCAACCTCACCGCCCGCGCCGACTACCGCGTGCCCGGCAACCCCTCCGGCACCCGCGCCGAGAGCGGCGTCGACAACTGCTTCCCCGGCCTGGAGTTCGACCAGCGCAACCTGGACACCGGCTTCTTCCCCGGGATCAGGGTCGACTTCCACCGTGACGAAGGGGCACGTGTGCTGGCCTTCACCGGCGAGCCCGCCCTGGCTCAGGGACTGACCGACGCCGACCTGTCCGACACCCGGCCCCTGTACGTACGCGCGCTGTGCGGGCGTACGACCGTGGACCAGAGCGAGCAGCAGGTCCCCACGGTCGACTGCGCGCCGCTGAGCGGCCTGGACGTCTGGCGGCACGTCCACGACCTGCTGCCCGGCACCGTCACGGTGCTCCTCGCACCGATCGCCACCCCGCCCCCCGCCGTACCCGACCTCAACGGGACGCGGCTGACCGGCAACAGCTTTGTGCAGCGGGACGCGCAGGGGCGGGTCGAGTCCGCCGTCCTGACCGCCCCGCGGGCCCGCTATCTCGATGCGGACGGCGTGATCGACCCGGAGGTGTACCGGCCGGGCGAACTGACCCGCAGTCTGTGCGCGCCCTGGCAGTACGACTTCCGCGACTGCGGCTGCTTCTACTGGGCCGCCTCCAAACCCGACGTCACGAGCAGCGCGGACGGCAGCGTGCCCGAGGTCAACTTCCTGCGCGCGGACCGCGGCACCCCGCCCGCCCCGGACCTCTCCAGCGACCAGGGAGGCCGGCGCACCGCCCTGGAGTTCACCTACCCGCAGCTGATCAGAGACTGGCAGGTCCTGCCCGTGGTCCTCGACGACCGTGAGCAGGAGGAACCGGTGAGCACCCCGCGGGCCATGCCCGCCGCGGTCGCCGCGGCCCGCGACCTGATGAGTCCGGAGGACGTGGCCAAGGAACTCACCAAACTGGCCGGGGTGGAACACGCCCTGTGCGTGGAGTACCTCTACGCCCACTACTCGCTGAACGCCCCCCAGTTCCTGCCCCGCAGCGCGGACGAACTCACCCGTCGTGCGCACGCGGCAGGGCAGGAGGTGTTCGCCGTGGCGATCGACGAGATGCGCCATCTACGCTGGGTCAACGAGGCGCTCGCCATGCTCGGCCGGCAACCCGTGCTCGACCGGGCCACGGTCATCGACCGGGAGATCGACCACGAGTTCGGGCTGGAACGGCTCACCCGCGACCGGTTGCAGTGGTTCGTCGACGTGGAGGCGCCCAGCCGGCATGTGGCCGACGACCCGGATGATCCCGTCGGCCTCGACGGCATGTACGTCAAGTTGCACATGTCCGTCGTCCAGCAGCTGGACCTGTTCCCCCAGGGCGACCGGCTCGCCCACCTCATCAAGCTCATCATCGACGAGGGCGGTGACCACTACCGCCGCTTCCTCGCGGTCCAGGACCATCTGGCCGGTCTCCAGGAGAATCAGTACCTTCGTCGGCTCGACGCCCAGGCGGACGCGGCGGAGACCGAACTGCTCGACATCAGCGACCAGTACTATGTGCTGCTGCTCGGGACGCTGCGCGCGTCGCTGGAGCTGTTCGACAGTGCCGGAGGCGCGCTGATGGCACAGACCCGTCTGGTGATGACCAACCTGCAGGAGCTCCACCATGTGCTCGCGGGCCGCGGCGTGGGGCCGCGCTTCACCATGCCGGTCCTGCCCGACCAGGACGGAGGCACCCCCGCCGAAATGAGCACCGCCTACCGGCAGCTCGCCCGGGACGCGGCCGCGACGGTCACCGCGACCCTCCCGGCCGTCGCCCGGCGCGACGGCCGGCTGCGGCCGATGGTGCTGCGCCACATGACCGACGTCGAGGCCGTGCTCGCGGCACTCACCGCCCTGGACGGCCGGTGACCCTGGTCGAGATCGCCGGATCGGGGCTGGCGGAACTGACCTGCGCGCGACTGCTGCTCGCCCGCGGCCACCGGGTCCGGCCGGCCCCGCCCCCGGCCCGTTCGGCGTCCCGCCCGCTGTTGCTGACCGGACCGGCACTGGAGCTGCTCGGCTCGCTGTGGGGCCGGGAACTCCTCGGCGGCGGCTGGTGGCTGACCCACCGTGAGGTGCGGTGGGGAGCGGGTGCCCCTGCCACCCGGTTCCCGCAGCGGGCGTACGCCGTGGACGGTGCCGAGCTGACCGCCCGGATGCGGGAGCTGCTCGGCCGGCGCGACGAGTCCGCGGATCCACCCGAGTGGACCGTCACCGCGGACGCCGGCCCGGACGGGTCCGCACACCGGCAGTTCGGGCGGCGAACCCTGCTGGCCGGCACCGCCCCGCTGCGGCGGGCCGGCGACCGGACCACGGCACGGCTGGACTGCACCGAGCTGGGCTGGCTCCATCTCACGCCGCTCGGCCGCGGTGAGTGCCTGGTCCAGGCGATGGTCCCGGGTCCGGCGGCCGACCCGGCCGGGCTGCTCGGCCGCGTCCTCGCCGAGTCCTGCCTCGCCGGCCGGTTGAGCCGTCCGCCGCGTACCGCCGTGGCGGTGGCGGCCGCGCCCAGCGTCCATCCGACCCCGGCCGCGGCGCCTGCGGCGGCCGGCGGCCGGCTGGTCGTCGGCGCGGGCGCCCTGCGTCAGGATCCGCTCAGCGGCACGGGTACCGCCCAGGCTCTGCGGACCGCGATCCTGGCCGCCGCCGTGATCGACGCGGCCGCGCGGGGCACTTCCGCGGACGCCCTGTGCACCCACTACGCGCGGCGGCTGCGTACCGCCCACGACGCTCACCTGCGCACCTGTCTGCGCCTGTACGAGGCCGCCTTCACGACCGGCGCCTGGCAGGACGAGCTCGACGCCACCCGCACGGCGCTGCTGCGGACCGCTACGGCCTGATCACCGACACGGTTCCGCTGAAGAAGTTGGTGACGTAGAGGCGGGATCCGTCAGGACTCACGGCCACACCGCGTGGCCCGTCACCCACGGGGATCGTGTCGACCACCTCGCCCCGCGCGGTGTCGATCACGGAAACTGTGCCGAACGGGAAGTGGGCCACGTACAGCCGAGCCCCGTCGCGGGTCACCGTCACCCCGTACGGACCGTCGGTGACGGGGATCGTCGAGACCACCGCGGTGCGGTCGAGGTCGACGACGGAAACCTGGCCGGAGAAGTAGTGGGTCACGTAGAGGTACTGCTCATCGGGGCTCACCGCCACGCCGACCGGGAAGTCGAGGCCGGTGACGGTCGCGAAGTCACCCATGGCGAACTGGTCGGTCACCCATACCCGGTCCTCCAGCGCCAGCGCGAGATATACGCGCTGTCCGTCGGGGCCGGCCGCCACTCCGTAGGGCGCGTGGCCGAAATGGCTGCCGGAGACGTCGTCCGGGAGCTCGATCTTCAGCAGGAGTTCCGCATTGGGGACGGTGACGTGCAGACGTGTGCCGTCCGGGCTCGCCGCCACGCCGTACGGACCTTCGTCGACCGCGATCGTGTCCACGACCTCCTCACGGGAGGTGTCGACCACCGCCACCGTGTCCGCCTTGAAATCGGTCACGTAAAGACGGCTTCCGTCGGGGCTCACCGCCACACTGTGCGGGCTCTCCCCGACTCGGATCGTCGTGACCCCGCGCGGGGCGGATGGTGTGGTCGTGCTCTGCGGCCGGGGCACTTCCCGGCCTCTCTTGCGGGCCGTGTCCAGGAGACGTACCAACGGCGTGTCGGCGCGTTCGGCTGCCAGACGGTCCCGCCTGTCGTGTTCGGTGGCCATGGCGGCACTTCCCAACTGGGGTTCCTGGATGGATGGTTGAACGCCGGTCGCGCGCCGCGGGCGGAGGTCGACGGCGTTCACGGGTGGGCTCGACGGGCGCGGTGGCCGCATGCGGCGGCCGGGGCTCGTTGTCCAGTCTGATGGAGATCCAGGCGAGGTGCGACTCGGCCGGTCACGGCCTTCGGTCGCGCGTCGCACGCTTGTTTGTCAGTATGGAGAGCTGTACGGACGGTGCACCCCTGTACATCGCTCCACGAGCCCGGTGCGCCCCGGCAGTACCGCATCGCGGGAGATCGAGCCATGGCCGTCGTTTCCGCTTCCTCGTCCTCCGGGCCCTCCGAGAACGACAACCGGTCCGTGCCGGACTGTTCGTCGGATCCCGCGGCCGCGTTGAAGGAGATGTTCGTCGACCGGTCCCAGGGCGATCGCGTCGCGCGGGGGCAGGATCCGGTGGAACGGCCGGTCTTCCTCAAGCCGCACGGCACCGCCCGCGGCACGCTCACGGTCCGCGCCGACCTGCCGGACGAACTGCGCGTCGGATTCCTGGAGTTCGCCCGGCAGCGGCCCGAGGGCCTGACCGCCTGGGTGCGCTTCTCCAGCGACACCGTGCCCAGTCGCCCGGACCTGCTCACCACGGTGGGCGTCGGCGTCAAGGTCTTCGGCGTGCCCGGCGCCAAGCTGCTCGACGGCGAGGGCGACGCCGACACCCAGGACCTGCTGATGCAGAACCACGACGTGTTCTTCGTCGACACGGCCCAGGACATGTGCGAGTTCACCCGGGCCGGCGTCGTCCACCAGGACTACGAGTCCTATCTGCGCGACCACCCGGTGACCCGGCGGATCCTCGACGACATGGCCAGGACCGAGGACAGCGTCCTGACGGCCACTTACTGGGGCGTGCTGCCGTACGCCTTCGGCACCGACCGGTTCGTCAAGTACAAGCTGGCGCCCGCCGGTTGCGCCCCGGCCGACCCCGCGGCCACCCCGCCCGACGAGAACCCCGGCTATCTGGGCACCGACCTCGCGCACCGGCTCGCCGCCGGCGAGGCGGCCTTCGACCTGCTCGTGCAGTTCCGCACGGACGTCGAGGCCATGCCGCTCGACCGGGCGACCGTGCGCTGGGACGAGTCCGCGAGCGCCCCGGTCCCCGTCGCCCGGCTCACCCTGGCCCAGCAGGACGTCCGCGGCCGCGGACAGGCGGCGTACGGCGCCAACCTGGCGTTCAACCCCTGGCACAGCCTCGCCGAGCACCGGCCCGTCGGCAGCCTCGCCGAGGCCCGCGCGACGGTCTACAAGGCGTCCGCGGACCGGCGTCGCGACGCCAACGGCATCCCGGCCGCCGAACCCGGCCCCGCCCGGCCCCCGTCCACCGAGCCCGCGGGGCGCGACAGCCGGATCGTACGGGCCGCGATCCATCCCGCGATCGGCGTCGCCCGGGTCGGCGACAGCGCCGAGGAGTTCTTTCTCGCCCCCGAGACCGAGGACGAGCCCCCACAGCCCACCGGCTCGTACAAGGACGCGACCGGCGCCCTGAAGCGCCAGGCGGCCCGGTTCCGGATCTACGGCTACAACGCGGCCGGGGAACCGGTGGCCGAACTCACCGCGGACAACGCCGACGTGCGCTGGACCGTGCACGTCGCCAACAAGAAGGCAGCCTGGTACCAGTTCCAACTGGCCCTGGACATCCCCGAGGCCGCCCAGGCGGCCGAGAGCCAACTCCGCAATCCCCTGGTCGCGGGAGCGGACCGGGCCGGGCTGAGCATCGATCCCGGCTCCCGCTCCGTCCGCGGCCGGGACCGTGCCGGCCTGCCCGAACTGCGCTTCGACACCGGGACGTTCCTGCGCATCCCGGTCTACCTCGGCGAACTGCGCACCGACGAGGCCGGGCGGCTGATCTTCCTCGGCGGCCGCGGCGTCTCCGAGTCCGTCGACAACAAGGAGGCCGAGGACTTCGCCAACAACGACGGCTGGTACGACGACATCTGCGACGGCCCGGTCACCGCCGAGGTCCGCGTCGAGGGCCGCGCACTGCCGGTCGAACCGGCCTGGGTGGTGGTCGGCCCGCCCAACTACGCCCCCGAGCTGAAGTCCGTACGCACGCTGTACGACCTCGTCCGCGACGCGTTCGTCACGGCCGGAGCGCTCCCCGAGCCGGAGAAGGCCTCCTTCACCCACGACATCCTGCCCATCCTGCGCCGCCTGTGCGAGCTGCAATGGGTCAACCAGGGCCTGGCCACCCTGTTCGGACACGGCGGACGCGAGCACTTCCTCGACCCCGACCTGCTGGCCGCCCTCGCCGACCCGGCCCCCCGCCGCCAGGAGCTGCGCCGGCAGATCTCGAAGACCATGCGCGACCCCGACCGGGACGGCACCTCACAGATCCCCTGGCCGCCCGTCTACGGCGACGCGATGAGCCTGCCCCCGGTCTCCGCACGCCAGCACCTGGCCCTCTCCCCGCTCCAGACACGGCTGTTGGCACGCTGGGCCCGCGGCGATTTCGTCCCCGACCACGTCCCCGGTGCCGACACCACGCCCAAGCCGCTCGACCGGCTGCCGCTCGCCGCCCGGCCGGCCGCCCTCGACCGCGCGGCCCTGTCCTTCTGCGTCGCCGACGCCTTCCACCCCGGCTGTGAGATCACCTGGCCGATGCGTCACACCACGCTGTACAGCGCGCCGTTCCGCATCCGCCACCGCCCGCCGGGCCCCGACCGCTTCCACGGCAGGGTGCTCACCCCGCAGGCCGCCCTGGCCTACGACGGGCCGCTGTACGCCCAGGGACCCGGCGGCCTGACCCGCTGGATGGCCGTGCCCTGGCAGACGGACACCGCGAGCTGCCGCTCCGGATACGAAAAGCGGTACGACCCGTATCTGCCGACGTTCTGGCCCGCCCGGGTGCCCAACCACGTCCTGGCCGAGGAGGACTACCAGATCGTCCTCGACACCGCGCGCCCGCGCGAGGAGCGGCTCGCGGCGTTCGCACGCCGCTACCCCTGGGACCGCTGGCTGCCCACGCCCTACAAGGCCACCATCAACGCGATGGTGAAGGACTTCGGACGGCTCGGTCTGGTCGAACGCCGTCCGGGCGTCACCGACGACCCCCTTCTGCCCGCCGAGATGCTCGTCGAGTCCGAGGTCTCCTTCCCCGCCGAACCCGCCCCGCCGCACGGCCGCAACCTGCTGAGCCTGCATGTGCCGCTCGCCGCCGACGAGCGGCTGCGGGACGCCGTCCTGGCGACCGCCGTCGCCCTCGCCGAGGAACCGGACGAGGAACTGTCGGCGGGCTACATCGCGAAGGTCGCCCGCTTCCCGGGCAACCGGTGACGCGGCGGCCGGCGGTGACGCGTCACGAGGTGTACGACGCGGTCGTCGCCGGCGCGGGACCGGCCGGCGCGGTGGCCGCCCTCGTGCTCGCGCGCGCCGGCCGGCGCGTGGCGCTCGTGGACGAGCCACCCGGGCTCGTGACGGGAGCTCACAAGGTCGGCGAGAGCCTGCCGTCGGCCGCCGCTTCCCTGTTGCGCGATCTGAACCTGTGGCCCGGCGGTGTCGAGACGCACCTGCGCTCCACCGGGATGTACGTCTCCTGGGGCTCGCCCACGCTGAACGAACGCGGCCCGGTGCAGGACCCGTACGGCCCGGGATGGCAGCTGGACCGTCTCCGCTTCGACGCGTTCCTTCGCGAGGCGGCGCACGCGGCGGGCGCCGAGCCGCTGCGCGGGCGGGCCGTGGACGCCGCGGACGACGGCCCCTGCCTGCGCCTGCTCGTGCGCCAGGGGCACGGCACACGGGAGCTGCGCTGTGCCTGGGCCGTCGACGCGACGGGACGCCGCGCGGTCCTCGCCAGGCGTCGAGCGGTCCGTCGTCGCCAGGACCGGCTCGTGGCCGCCCATGTCCTGATGCCACGTCACCAGCCGTCCGGCGTGGGAGAGTCGGACCAGGAGGCCCGGACCGTCGTCGAGGCGGTGCCCGGCGGATGGTGGTACACGACGCTGACCCCCGTGGGACGGATCGTCGCCCATCTGACCGACCCGGACCTCGCCGGCCCAGGTCTGCGTACCCCCGACGGGTTCCTGCAGGGGGCCCTGCGCACCCGGTACATCGGCGACCGCCTCACGGCCGGGGACCTCACCGATCCGCCGGCTCCGTGCTGGAGCGCCGCCCACGGTCTGCGTCGCACGCCCTACGGCGGCCGGGGCTGGATCGCCGCCGGTGACGCGGCGCTGGCCTTCGACCCGCTCTCCTCGCAGGGCATCCTCACCGCCCTGCACAGCGGAGCCCGCGCCGGCCTCGCCACGGCCCTGTGCCTCGCGGGCGCGCCGCCCCGCCCGGTCCTGGCCTCGTACACGGACTTCCTCGACGGCGTCGCCGCCGCCTACGTACGCCATCACACGGAGGCCTATGCGGCTGAAACCCGCTGGCCGGAACTGCCGTTCTGGCAACGGCGGGCGGCCGTCCGCCGACGCGCGCGCCAGGGGCCCCGCGACTAGAGTGGGCGGAGGGGCAAACCACCTGTTCCGGGGGAGGGGTCAACCACCGCTCTGGGGGTTCGGTCATGGCTTCGCAGTCACACTGCGTCCTGGACGCGGCGGAAATCACCCAAGCCGTACAGGACCTCAACCACTCGGTGACCCTGATCGCGGGAAAGACCACCGTCGTCCGGTTGTACCTGAGGGGCACCTCCGGGCCGGCGGTCTCCGTGCGGGGCGCCGTCGCCGTCCGCCGCTCCCCGGCGGAACCGGCCCAGACGATCGCCTCCGTCAACGCGATCTCCCTCGATCCGGCCCAGCCCCCTGACCTCGCCACGCGTCGCGGGGACGCCGGACTCAGCCTCAATTTCGTGCTGCCCAGCTGGCTGACGGCAGAAGGCCCGCTCAGTGTCACGGCAGTGAACGTCGTCGACGCGGTCAGCGGGACCCCGCTGCCGCTCACCGGCCCCACCGGCCCCACCGGCCCCACCGTCTGGTTCAAGTCCGGGCCACCGCTGCGCGTGCGCATCCTCGGTGTGCGCTACTCGTTCGGCAGCCCGCCCACTGTCCACGCCCCTCGGGAGAAGGACTACCGGGCGCTGGTGTCCTGGCTCGGGCGGGCCTATCCGGTGGCCGAGGTCATCAGCACCCGAGGACTCGTCGACGCCGTCGTCCCGCCGGAATTCGGCTCCGAGGACGTCAATGCCCAGCTGGCCGCGATCCGCGCGCTCGACATGAGCACCGGCGGGGACCAGCGCACGCACTATTACGGTCTGGTGGCCGACGGCGGCTTCTACATGCGCGGTGCGGCCTCGGGCATTCCGGCGCTGCCCGACCCCACCACCGTGGCGTCGGGACCGACCGGCCCCGGCTCCTACGGCTGGGACTTCGACGGTGTGTACGGCGACTGGTACGGCGCCCACGAACTGGCTCACACGCTGGGCCGCAGACACCCCGGCTTCTGCGGGGAGAGCCACGACGACCTGCTCAACTACCCCTTCAAGAACGGCCAGATCGGCGACGAGACCCACGCGTTCGTCGGCTTCGACGTCGGTGACACGGCCCTGGGCCTGCCGATGAAGGCGCTGCCGGGAGCCCAGTGGCACGACGTGATGACCTACTGCAACTTCCAGTGGCTCAGCTCCTACACCTACGAGGGCGTACGGCGTCGCCTGCTCGCCGAGGACGCCCTGGTGTCGGGCACCGGACCGGTCGCCGAGCCGGCCCCGCTGGTTCCGTCGGCGCCGCCGCTGACGGCCACCGTGATGTCGGGCCTCGGTGGCAGCGGCGGGCGACCCGACGACCGCCACCCCACCCGCACCGCGACCACGGTGACCTCGACCGGCCCCGGCGCACGGGAGGCGGCGGGCCCCGGCCCGGAGGGAGCGCCCGAGCAACTCGTCAGCGTCGTCGGGACGGTGAACCTGACCCGCCACGAGGGCAGCATCCGGTTCGTCAACCCGGTGGACCGGCCGGCGGTCCCTCCGAGCCCGCCGGCCGGACAGACCGCGCCGCAGGAGGCCGCCGACGGTGGAGGGGCCCCGACGGCCGTGCTGCGGATCCTGCAGTCCGGTGGGTCACCGCCGCAGGAGATCCAGGTACCGGTCAAGCTGAACTCCGAACCGGAGCCGGGCGCCGACCGGACCGGGCTGATCGACGCGGTGACGTCCACTGGACCCGCTCCCGAGGCCGTCGAACTGGTCGTGGACGGCCAGGTGCTGGACACCTTCCGGCCGGGCGGCACCCCGCCCGCGCTGCGAGCGGCGCGGTACGAGGGCGCCGAGGACGGCATGCTCGGCATGGCCCTGGAGTTCGACCGGGAGCCCGAGCCGGACCTCTCCTACTCCGCCCAGGTCAGCGCGGACGGCGGCCGTACCTGGCAGACCCTGGGCGTCGGCCTGAAGGATCCCACGGTCCACCTCGACCGCGGCCAGTTCCGGCCCGGGGACGATGTCCGGCTGCGCATCACGACGACCAACGGGTTCACCAGTACGGCGGCGGAGACGGCACTCTTCTCCGAGTGAGGCCGGGGCGACCGGGATTCAGTTGTCCCGGTACGTCTCCAGCAGCCTGAGCCACACCTCACTGATCGTCGGATACGACGGAACCGCGTGCCACAGCCTGCTGATCGGTACCTCGCCCGCGACCGCGATCGTCGCGGAGTGGATGAGTTCGCCGACGCCGGGGCCGACGAAGGTGACGCCGAGGAGGATTTCGCGTTCCAGGTCGACGATCATGCGGGCGCGGCCTCGGTAGCCGTCGCCGTAGAGGGAGGCGCCGGAGACGTTGGCGAGGTCGTAGTCGACGGCGCGGACTCGGTGGCCCGCCTGTTCGGCTTCCGCCAGGGACAGGCCCACCGCGGCTGCCTCGGGGTCGGTGAAGACGACCTGGGGGACGGCCGCGTGGTCGGCGGTGGCGGCGTGGGCTCCCCAGGGGTCGGATTCCAGGAGCGGGACGCCCGAGGCGCGGGCGGCGATCGCGGCGCCGGCGATGCGGGCCTGGTACTTGCCCTGGTGGGTGAGGAGGGCGCGGTGGTTGACGTCGCCGACGGCGTAGAGCCAGTCGCTGCCGGTGACGCGCAGGCTGTCGTCGACGGGGAGCCAGGAGCCGGGGTTCAGGCCGATCGTGTCCAGGCCGATGTCGTCGGTGTGCGGGGCGCGGCCGGTGGCGAAGAGGATCTCGTCGGCCTCGATCCGGTCGCCGCCGTCGGTGACGACCACGACCGTGCCGTTCTCGCGGCTCACGGACTCCACCGAGGTGCCGGTGCGGACGTCGGTGCCCGCCTCGGTGAGCGCCTCGGCGACCAGCTCGCCGGCGAAGGGCTCCATGCGGGACAGCAGGCCCTTGCCGCGGACGAGGAGGGTGACCTGTGAGCCGAGGGCCTGCCAGGCGCAGGCCATCTCCGTGGCGACCACTCCCCCGCCCACCACGACCAGGCGTCCGGGCGCCTCCTTGGCGCTGGTGGCCTCCCGGCTGGTCCAGGGCTTCACCTCGGCGAGTCCGGGCAGGGCGGGCAGGACCGCGCGGGTGCCGGTGCACACGACGACGGCGTGCCGGGCGGTCAGGACGCGCTCGGTGCCGTCGGCGCCGGTCACGGTGACCGTGCGGGCGCCGGTGATACGGCCGTGGCCCCGGTAGAGGTCGGCGCCGATGCCCTCCAGCCAGCCGACCTGGCCGTCGTCCTTCCAGTGGGAGGTGAAGCCGTCCCGCCGGGCCGTCACCTCCGCCGTGTCGAGTCGGCCCTGCACGGCGGCGCTCAGGCCGGGCAGGCGGCGGGCGTCGGCCTGGGCGATGACCGGGCGCAGCAGGGCCTTGCTGGGCATGCAGGCCCAGTACGAGCACTCGCCGCCGACCAGCTCGCTCTCCACGACCGCGGTGGACAGGCCGGCCGCGCGGGTGCGGTCGGCCACGTTCTCCCCCACGGGCCCGGCCCCGAGCACCACGACGTCGTACGCGATGGATTCCGTTTCCGTCATGGGGTCAGTCTGGTGGGTGGTGTGCACCGTGGCCACACGGGTACGTGCGCCGATGCGTGACTGTACGCGCACGGAATACCTGCCCGTCCGGCCGTGTTGTGCCGACGGCTTCGCCCCGACACAGGAAGAGGGAACACGCCATGAGCAGCACCGTGGAGCTCACCAAGGAGAACTTCGACCAGACGGTCACGGACAACGAGTTCGTCCTGATCGACTTCTGGGCGGCCTGGTGCGGCCCGTGCCGGCAGTTCGCCCCGGTCTACGAGAAGGCTGCGGAGGAGAACCCGGACCTGGTGTTCGGCAAGGTGGACACCGAGGCGCAGCCGGAGCTGGCCGCGGCCTTCGGTATCCAGTCCATCCCCACCCTGATGATCGTCCGGGATCAGGTCGCCGTGTTCGCGCAGCCGGGCGCCCTGCCCGAGGCCGCCCTGACGGACGTCATCGGGCAGGCCCGCAAGCTGGACATGGACGAGGTCCGCAAGGCCGTGGCCGAGCAGCAGGCCCAGGCCGAGGCGAACGGCCAGTAACCCCTAGACCCGTACTTCGCAGGTCACCCGATCGTGAAGACCAAGCGGTCGTAGCTGATCGCTCGCCGGTCGGAACCGCAGCAGCGATGGCCGTCTCGGTCCGGCCCGGTCGAGATCGGACGCCGTGAGGCCGATGCGGAGAACCTTTTCGGCGACCTGCGAAGTACGGGCCTAGAAGGGGTACGGCGCCACGTCCCCGCGCACCGTCGTCCAGCGCACGTCGGTGAAGGCCTCCAGGTTGGCCTCGCCGCCGAACCGGGCGCCGGTGCCGGAGGCTGCCGTACCGCCGAAGGGCGCGACCGCCTCGTCGTTCACGGTCTGGTCGTTGATGTGCACGATGCCGGTCGGGATGCGCTCGGCGAGGTCCAGGCCGCGGGCCGCGTCCCTGGTGACGATGCCCAGGGAGAGGCCGTAGGGTCCGTCCGCCGCGAGGGCGGCGGCCTCGTCGGGGGTGCTGAAGGGCCGTACGGGTGCGACGGGGCCGAAGACCTCCTCCGCGTAGGCGGGGGTGTTGTCGGCGACGTCGGCGAGGACTGTGGGCCGGTAGAACAGCAGCTCGTGCGTGCCGCCCGCGGCCAGTTTGGCGCCGCTGGCGGCGCTGGCCTCGACCAGGCCGTGCACCTTGGCGAGCTGGTTGCGGTCGATGAGCGGGCCGAGGTGGACCTGGTCGCGGTGCGGGTCGCCGACGGCGAGCGAGTCGGCCTTCGCGGCAAGGCGCTCGACGTACTCCTGGTAGAGCGAGCGGTGCACGAGGTGGCGGCCGGTCGTCATGCAGATCTGGCCCTGGTGGAAGAAGGAGCCCCAGGCGGCGGTGGAGATCACCGCGTCGAGGTCGGCGTCCTCCATGACGATCAGGGCGGAGTTGCCGCCCAGCTCCAGATGCGCGCGCTTGAGATGGCGGCCGGCGGTCTCGCCGACGGCCCGCCCGGCCGCGGTGGAGCCGGTGAAGGAGATCACCGGCACCCTCGGGTCGGCGACCAGGGCCGCTCCGGTCTCCGCCCCGCCGGGCAGGATGTGCAGCAGCCCCTCGGGCAGGCCCGCCTCCGTGAAGACCGCGGCCAGCGACAGGCCGCCGCAGACCGCGGTGCGCGGGTCCGGCTTGAGGACGACGGCGTTGCCCAGGGCGAGGGCGGGGGCAACGGAGCGGATGGAGAGGATCAGCGGGGCGTTGAACGGGGCGATCACGCCGACCACGCCGACCGGGACCCGGCGGGTGTAGGACAGGCGGGGCGCCTCGCTGGGCAGGACGTGTCCGGCGGGGCGGGAGGCGAGGGCGGCGGCCTCGTAGCACTCCTGGGAGGCGACGTGCAGTTCGAAGTCGGCCTTGCCGGGGATGGAGCCCGACTCGCGCACGAGCCATTCACGCAGCTCGTCGGCGTGCGCGGTGAACAGGTCCCCGGCTTTGCGCAGGACCCCGGCGCGCACGAAGTGCGGCAGCCGCGCCCACTCCGCCTGCGCCGCGCGGGCGGCCTCGGCGGCCGGTGCGACGTCCTCGGGGGCGGCGAGGGTGACCGTGCCGAGCGCGTCGCCGGTGGCGGGCTCGGTGACGGTGTGCTCGGGGCCCGTGAGGGGGCGGGGCTGCCAGGACTTGGGGTCGAGCAACGACATGACGGCTCTCCGTTCGGTCACCGCGGGACTCACTCGGGGAGCGGGAGTCCCGTGTAGTTCGCCGCCAGTTCGGCGGCCGCGTGGCGGGATGCGGTGATCCGGCGCAGACGTGCGAGCTGCATCCGCTGGTCGAAGGCATCCCCGTCTGGTTGAGCGTGCAACATCTTAGTCATGTCGTAGGAGAAACGCGTGGCCTGCCACACTCGCGCGAGACACACGTCCGAGTATCTGTCGATCAGTTGTGTCTCGCCTGTGGAACGCCACGCGGCGAGCGCGCGGCTCAAGAAGCGGACGTCGGCGACGGCGAGGTTGAGGCCCTTGGCGCCGGTCGGCGGGACGATGTGGGCGGCGTCCCCGGCGAGCAGGAGCCGGCCGTGGCGCATCGGCTCGTGGACGTAACTGCGCATCGGGGTCACGGACTTGGCGGTGATGGGTCCGCGTTCCAGGGTCCAGTCGGCGTCGATGGCGAAGCGGGCGGCCAGTTCGTCCCAGATCCGGTCGTCGGGCCAGTCCTGTGGGTCGGTGCCGACCGGGACTTGGAGATACAGCCGGGAGACGGAGGGCGAGCGCATGCTGTGCAGGGCGAAGCCGCGCTCACCGCGTGCGTAGACCAACTCCTCGCAGGACGGCGGCACTTCGGCGAGGATCCCCAGCCAGGCGTAGGGGTGGTCGTGGGCGTACGCCCGGCTCACGGCGGCCGGTACGGCATCGCGCGACACGCCGTGGAAGCCGTCGCAGCCCACGACCCAGTCGCAGGTCAGCGTCTCCTCCCGGCCCTGATGCAGGTAGCGCACGACCGGCTGCTCGCTTTCCGCGCCCTCGACGGCAAGGGCCGGGGCCTCGAACAACAGCGGTGGCCCGTCTGCCAGTTGGAGCGCGATCAGATCGCGCACGATCTCGGTCTGGGCGTAGATGGTGACGGTACGGCCGCCGGTGAGGGCCGGGAAGTCGATGTGGTGCCGCTCGCGCTCGAAGCGCAGCTCGATGCCGTTGTGGACCATGCCCTCGGCTTGCAGCCGGTCGGCGGCGCCGGCCTCGCGCAGGGTGTCGACGGTGCCCTGCTCCAGCATGCCCGCGCGCTGGCGGTGCTCGACGTACTGGCGGGTGCGGCTCTCCAGGACGACGCAGTCGACCCCGGCCCGGTGCAGCAGACGGGCGAGGAGGAGCCCGGCGGGGCCGCCACCGATGATGCCGACGGTCGTACGCATGGAGGGCCTCCCGTACGTCAGCTGGAGTCGCGGTGCACCACCGATGCTCCCAGTACCTTGTGCGTCTCGGGCGCGGCGGCGGGGTTGCGCACCGCGCGGTCGACCAGTTCGGCGAGGTCGCGGCCGGACGGCAGCTCGATATGGACGGTACTCAGTCTGGGCCGCAGCAGCCTGCCGAGCATCAGATCGTCGGCGCCGATGACGGCCGTGTCCCGGGGTACGGCGACGCCCTCGTCCTGCAGGGCCCTCATCAGCAGCATCGCGTACTCGTCGTTGTAGGCGAACACGGCGTCCAGGTCCAGCTCGCGCCAGCGTGCGGCGAGGCGGGCGGCGGCCTCCTCGTCGTAGCCGAGGGGCAGCTCCGTCACCGTGGCGTCGGTGCCGGTCAGGGCCCGGCGCACGCCGTCGAGGCGGGGCCCGGAGAAGGCCTCAAGGCCGGGCTCGGCGGGCACCACGACGCCGATACGGCGCCTGCCGCGCTCGTAGAGGTGGCGGCCCGCGCTGTGGCCGACGGCCGAGTGGTCCATCTGGAGGGCGTGGGCGCCCTCGACGCACTCGGAGCCGATGGTGACCACGGCCCGGGCGCCGGAGCGCTTGAGGACCGTCACGCCCTGCGGGCCGAGTCCGGAGCCCGGTACCAGGACGGCGACGGGGCGCAGTTCCGCCCAGGCGCGGGCGGCCTCGTCGCCGTGCAGGCCGACGCTGCCGTACTGCACGACCGTGTAGTCGAGGCGGCCGAGGGCGGACTGGAGGTCGCTGATGAACTGGCCGTACAGGGGGCCGACCGGGAAGGCCGGGGCGGGCATCAGGACCATCCGGCTGTGCCCGGCGCGCAGGCTGCGGGCGGCCGCGTGCGGGACGTACCCCAACTCCTTCGCGGCCTCGTGGACCCGGCGCCGGGTGGGCTCGCTGATCCGTACGGCGCTGGTGTTGTTCAGGACGTAGGAGACGGTCGCGCGCGAGACGCCGGCCAGGCGGGCCACATCGGCGCTCGTGGGCACGGAGCGCGGTGCGGGAGACGCGGACGCGGGCGTTTTCGGTATCTGCACCATGACGTACGGCATCTTTGCAGAAGCTGTGAAGGGGCGTCCGGGCGGGGGCTGTTACCTCCCCTGGCAGGGCGGGGCGGTCCTCGTGACGCGGTCGACGAGGTCCAGCCAGCCCGCCTCGACCCGCTCCTGCGACATGCCGCAGACCTTGCTGCGGTAGTGGATCATCGGGGGGTCGAGATACGCCATCAGCGTCAGGGACAGCAGTTCGCAGTCGGCGTCCGGGACTATCTGGCGCAGCAGGATCAGCGCGTGGCCGCGCAGGAAGCGGCGGGGCGCGTTGGAGTGGCGGCGTTCCGCGACGGGCTCGGCGGCGAGCTGGAGCTCCAGTTCGTCGGCCGAGCGGCGCAGCAGGGCGCAGCCGAACGCTTTGAGCCGTTCCAGGGGCGGCGCCCCGGGGCCCAGCGGCGGGGGGCCGGTGATGATCGCGGACTGGAAGTTCTTCTCGGAGTGGTCGAGCAGGGCCGTGAGCAGGCCGGTGCGGTCACCGAAGCGGCGGAAGACCGTGCCCTTGCCGACCTCGGCCGCCGCGGCCACCGCCTCCATCGTGACCCCGGCCGCGCCGTGCTCCGCCACCAGGCGTCCGGCGGCCTCCAGCAGCCGGGCCCGGTTGCGAGCGGCGTCGGCGCGCAGGCAGGGCTCGTCCTCCGGGGAACCCAGCTGGAGCAGTTCGGGCTCGTCGAGGGGCTCCTGAGGCAGCGGGAAGGGCGGCAGGGACGCGGACATGAAGCCAGCGTAAAGCATCGGGAATGAAACTGGACCGCGGTCCGCTTAGGATGCTAGAAACTAAACGGACCTCGGTCCGGTTGCTCCCCGCCCGCTTGTTTCACATCTGGAGTTCGCATGTCTGTTCGCATCCTCGCGCTCGTCGGCAGCCTTCGCACCGGTTCGCACAACCGCCAGCTCGCCGAGGCGGCCGTGAAGCTCGCGCCCGAGGGCGCCGAGGTCGAGCTCTTCGAGGGCCTCGCGGAGATCCCCTTCTACAACGAGGACATCGACGTCGAGGGCAGCGTCCCGGCCCCGGCCGCCAAGCTGCGCGAGGCCGCGCAGGCCGCCGACGCGTTCCTGCTGTTCTCCCCCGAGTACAACGGCACCATCCCGGCCGTCCTGAAGAACGCCATCGACTGGCTGTCCCGTCCGTACGGCGCCGGCGCCTTCGGCGGCAAGCCGGTCGCCGTCCTCGGCACCGCCTTCGGCCAGTACGGCGGCGTGTGGGCGCAGGACGAGACCCGCAAGGCCGTGGGCATCGCCGGCGGCAAGGTGCTGGAGGACGTCAAGCTCTCCATCCCCGGCTCCGTGACCCGCTTCGCCGAGACCCACCCGGCCGACGACGCCGAGGTCGCCGCCCAGCTGACCGAGGTCATCGCCCGGGTGCACGGCTACGCCGGCGAGACGGCCGCCGCCTGAGGCAGCGGTTCGTGAGTGGGGCGGGAACCGACGGTCCCCGCCCCACTCGGGCATGTCAGGCCACCGCCGTCGACGCCAGCTCCCGCAGCTCCTCCAGCGCGACGGCGACCGCGGGGCGGGTACGGATGCCCCGGCGGGTGGCGCTGAGCAGCTTGCGGTGCGGATTGCCGGTGCAGCGCACCCGCGTGATCGGCAGACGGGGGGTCAGCCGGGCAAGGCGTGGGACGAGCGCGACGCCGAGCCGGTGGGCGACCAGATGGGCGGTCACCGTCCAGTCCATCGCGTGATGGACCACCCCCGGCGTGAACCCGGCCGCCCCGCACGCCGACATCACATGCGGGCAACAGGGACTCTCCGGCAACGGCGCGATCCAGTCCTCGTGCGCCACCTCCGCGAGATCGACGTGCCCACGTCCGGCCAGCGGATGGTCGTCGGGGACCACGAGGTCGTACGGATCGTCCAGCAGCGGCTGCTGTTCGAAGCGCGCGTCGCTCAGCGGCGGATTGCGCGGGGTCACCTCCACCACGGCCAGGTCCGTCTCGCCCTCGAAGAGCAGGTCGAAGCTCTCCAGCGCCCCCGTCTCCTGGATCCGAACGGTCAGCCGCGGATACCGCTCCCGCAGCCGTACCGCCATCGGCGCCAGCAGCACCGACACGCCCGTGGAGAAACCGCAGACGCGCAGTTGTCCGGCGGGAGCCCCGTGCTCGGCACGCAGATCGAGTTCGGCCTCCTCCCAGCGGACCTGGATGGCGTCGGCGTGGGCGAGCAGACTCTCCGCGGCCGGGGTCAGCCGTACCCCGCGCCCCTGCGGTTCCAGCAGGTCGACGCCCAGATCGCGGGCGAGCTGGCGGATCTGCTGGGAGGCCGCGGACGGGGTGAAGTGCAGGGCGTGGGCGGCCGCGGTGACCGTGCCGTAGTGGGCGACGGCCCTCAGGACGTGCAGTCGGCGCAGGTCAATCATGAAGCCCACGCTTCAAGGTGCGGTGCGGAAAGTCAACCTGGACGTACATGAACGCCCGACCGCACCCTGGACAGTGAACCGATCACCGCCCAGGAGGAGTTGCCATGACCAGCGCCACCGCCACCGTCTGCCCGCACTGCGGCTGGCCCGACGGCGCCGAGCCGTTCCAGGTGGTCTCCCGGCACAGCACCGCCGAGGGCCGCACGGTGTGGACCCGGTGCGGATGCGGTTCGCTCCAGGTCCGGGTCGTGGACGAAAGCGGCACCCGCGTCGTCTCCCGCAGCAGGCCGCCGGTGACCGCTCAGTCCAGTTGTGCCAGCCGCTGAACGGCCGGGGCCGCGAAGTCCTCGATGAACGCGGCCGGCTCACCGGTGCGCGGGGCGAGGATCACCGTGTCGATGCCGAGCTTGGTGTAGCCGGTGATGTCACGGGTGAAGGCATCGAGGTCGCCCGCCGTGGCGGCCTCGCCCGTGTAGACGACGGTCCGGCGGATCTCGTCGTAGTCCCGGCCCTCCGTGTCGCAGTGGCCGCGCAGCACGTCCAGCTTGTGCGCGACCTCCTCCGGGCTGGTCGCGAACAGGTTGCAGGCGTCGGCGTGGCGGGCGACCAGACGGAGGGTCTTCTTCTCTCCCCCGCCGCCGATCATGATCTCCGGGTGCGGGCGGCTGACCGGGGCCGGGACGCACAGAGTCTCCGCGAGCCGGTAGTGGCGGCCCTCGAAGGGGCCGTTGTCCGCCGGGTCCCACATCTGCCGGCAGATCCGCAGCGCCTCGTCAAGGCGCTCGAAGCGCTCGGCGGCCGGCGGGAACTCGACACCCAGGCCCCGGTGTTCACGGTCGTACCAGGCCGCTCCGATCCCGAGGGTGGCCCGGCCGCCCGACAGCACGTCGAGCGTGGTGGCGATCTTGGCGAGCAGTCCGGGGTGGCGGTAGGTCACGCCGGTGACGAGTGCGCCGAGCCGGACCGTGGAGGTGTGGCCGGCGAGAAAACCGAGGGTGGTGTAGGCCTCCAGCATGGGGGCCTCGGCGCCGCCGTTGAACTCCATCTGGAAATAGTGGTCCATCACCGACAACCAGCTCACCCCGGCCGCCTCGGCGGCGCGGCCCGCCGCCGCGAGCTCGCTGCCCAGCGCGGGGCCGCCCCCGGGGTGGTCGAACCGGTTGATGTGCACGCCCACTTGCATGTCCGTCTCCGTTCGCCCCGACTGTCACCGTCGCCGGTGACGCTAGTTCTTCGAGCGCTCTCGAAGTCAAGCGGCAAACCCGGGACGCCATCCGCTCGTTGAAATGCGTTCAAACAGGGGACCGATTCCGGTCAACTCTGCCAGGGTGGGCGGATGCAGACCCTTTACCGCAGACTGCTCCAGCTGATGCCCCGTTTCGGCGTGCGGGTGACGGACCTGGCACCGGGAACCGCGCTGGTCTCCCGGCGTGGCCGGTACACGGTGAAACCCGCAGGCAAGGACGCCTGGATGGTCCACCGCGGCGCCCCGGGCGGCTGGACCAGCGTCCCCCTGGGCGAGAGCGGGGCCCGGCTCGTTCTCGGTGAGACGTCCGCGGCGGACGAGCGCAAGCTTCAGATGGCAGCGGCCGAATATCTGTGCACCCAGCATGTCACCGCGATGTTCGAGCTGTACGGCGCGAACTGCGTGCTGGACGTGGGCGCCAACAACGGCCAGTACGCCAAGAGGCTGCGCAAGCACGGCTACCAGGGCCGGATCGTCTCCTTCGAACCGACCGAGGAGGCCTTCGCCCGCCTCAGCAAAGCCGCCGAACGCGATCCGAACTGGCAGGTGCACCACTGCGGCCTGGGCCGCGAGAACACCACGGCCGAGATCCACGTCGGCTGGAACACCATGAACTCCCTGCTCCCGGCCAGCGACTACGGCCGCGACCGCTACAAGCGCTTCCACACCACCCGCACCGAGGAGATCCGCATCCGCCGCCTGGACGCCGTACTGGACGAGGCCCTCGACGGCATCGACGACCCACGCCCCTTCCTGAAGATGGACACCCAGGGCTACGACCTGGAGGTGTACGCCGGCGCCGGGGAACGGATCGCCGACTTCGTGGGCCTGCAGTCCGAGGTCGCCATGCTGCGCCTGTACGAGGGCAGCCCCCCGATGAGCGAGTCCGTCGCCGCCTACGAGGACGGCGGCTTCGAGATCACCGGCATGTACCCGGTCACCCGCGAGGCGACCACCGGCCGGGTGGTCGAGTTCGACTGCGTCATGATGCGCGCGAAGGCGGCGCCCTCGGCGGCCTAGGTTCCGGGGTCCACCGCGCCCGCCTCCAGGACGTCCGCCCGCCGCACCGGATCAGCGGCGATGCCGTCCCAGCGGACCGTGCATCCGGAGGTTCTTGGCGGCCTCCCGCATCAGAGCCGACTCGTCCGGCCGCTGCGGGAGCACCAGCCATGGGCAAGGTTCGAGCCCGCACTCCGGCGTGGGCCGGTACTCGTCTCCGTACAGACACCGGGCGTGCTCCGTCAGGGTGTTGTGCATGGCCTGGAGCCTAGACCCGTACTTCGCAGGTCACCCGATCGTGAAGACCAAGCGGTCGTAGCTGATCGCTCGCCGGTCGGAACCGCAGCAGCGATGGCCGTCTCGGTCCGGCCCGGTCGAGATCGGACGCCGTGAGGCCGATGCGGAGAACCTTTTCGGCGACCTGCGAAGTACGGGCCTAGAGGGCGTGGTCTTGGTCCGGCGTCTTGCGGGTGGCGTGGAGGCTGGTTGCTGTGGTGATGGCGAGGACCAGGACGATGAAGCCGAGGGAGAAGGGGATGCTGATCTCCGGGACGTGGACGCCTGATTCGTGCAGGGCGTGGAGGATCAGTTTGACGCCGATGAAGCCGAGGATGATCGACAGGCCGTAGCTGAGGTGGACCAGTTTCTTCAGCAGGCCGCCGATGAGGAAGTACAGCTGGCGCAGGCCCATCAGGGCGAAGGCGTTGGCGGTGAAGACGATGTACGGGTCCTGGGTGAGGCCGTAGATCGCGGGGATGGAGTCCAGGGCGAACAGGACGTCGGTGGAGCCGATCGCGAGCATCACGACGAGCATCGGGGTCATCACCCGCTTGCCGTTCTGCTCGACCCACAGATTGGTGCCCTGGTAGCGGTCGGCCACGCCGAAGCGCCGGGCTGCCAGCCGGCTGAGCTCAGCCGTCGCGGGACGCGCGGAACGTCCGTCGGTAGGTGTCCGGGGGCACCCCGAGCGTGCGGTTGAAGTGGCGGCGCAGGGTCGTGGCGGTGCCCATGCCGGTGGCGGTCGCGATGGTGTCGACGCTGTCGTCGGTGGTCTCCAGCAGCTCCTGGGCGCGGCGGATCCGCTGGGTGAGCAGCCACTGCAGCGGGGTGGTGCCGGTCGCCGCCCGGAAGTGGCGGCCGAGGGTGCGCGAGCTGGTCCGGGTGCGGCGCGCCAGGTCGTCCACGGTCAGCGGCTGGTCGAGGCGTTCCATCACCCACGGCAGCAGCGCGCCGAGCGGGTGATCGTCCCGGGCGGGCACCGGCGTGGTGACGTACTGCGCCTGGCCGCCGGCCCGGTGCGGGGGCACGACCAGGCGGCGGGCGACGGCGTTGGCGACGGTCGAGCCACGGTCCAGGCGGACCAGGTGCAGACACAGGTCCAGGGCCGCGGCCTTGCCCGCCGAGGTGAGCACGCTGCCGTTGTCGACGTAGAGCACGTCGGGGTCGACCTCCACCCGGGGATGGCGGGCGGTCAGGGCGTCGGTGTGCGCCCAGTGCGTGGTCGCGCGTCTGCCGTCCAGCAGGCCCGCGGCGGCCAGCACGAACGCGCCGGTGCACAGGGAGGCCACGCGGCTGCCCGCGTCGTGCGCCGCGCGGACCGCGTCGACCAGGTCGGCGGGCGGGGCGGCGTCGATGTCCGCCCAGCCGGGGACGATCACGGTGTCGGCGCGCGCCAGGTGGTCGAGCCCGTGGTCGGGTTCCACCCGGAACCCGCCGACCCGCACCGCACCCGTTCCGCACAGGGCCATGTCGTACCAGGGCCCGGGCACCCCGTCCGGGGCGCCGCCGAAAATCTCCTGAGCGATGGACAGTTCGAAGTGCAGCATCCCGTCGGTGACGGCGAACGCGACTGAGGCCATGTCCGGAATTGTATGGGCAGTGTCGTTCCGGACACTCACGGTGGGGCGCCCGCCCTTGCCAGGATGATCACAACGGAACGCACGAGAACGGGGAGTGGTCATGGGACAGCAGGTGGCGGTGTTCGGCGCATACGGGCACACCGGGCGGTTCGTGGTGGCGGAGCTCCTGGAACGGGGCTTCGTGCCGGTGCTGTCCGGCCGTGACGCCGAGAAGCTGCGGGCGGCGGCCGCGCCGGGCCTGGACGTCCGTCCGTCGTCGGTCGAGGACCCGGTCTCGCTGGACCGTGCGCTGGCGGGTACGGCGGCCGTGATCAACACGGCCGGGCCGTTCGCGACGACCGCCGGGCCGCTGATCGAGGCGGCGCTGCGGGCCGGGATTCCGTACGTGGACGTGGCGGCCGAGATCGAGGCGAATGACGACACGTTCACGCATTTCTCCGACCGCGCCCGGGCGGCGGGGACGCTGATCGTGCCCGCGATGGCTTTCTACGGCGGTCTCGGCGATCTGCTCGTCACCTCCGCGATGGGCGACTGGACGAGCGCCGACGAGGTGCACATCGCGTACGGGCTGAACGGCTGGCAGCCCACCGCCGGGACGCGGGTCGCGGGCGAGGTCTCCCGGGAGCGGCGCGGGGCAAGCGGGTCCGCTATGCCAAGGGGCGCTTGGAGTACCACGACGACGCGCCGACCGTCGTGGACTGGCCGTTCCCCGAGCCGCTGGGGACCCGGCCGGTCGTCGCGGAGTTCACGATGGCCGACGTCGTCACCGTGCCCAGCCATCTGACCGTGCCCGAGGTGCGCACGTACATGACGACCGAGGCGGCCGATGACATCGCGACCCCGGACACACCGGCGCCGACGGCGGCCGACGAGCGGGGACGCTCCGACCAGACCTTCCTCGTCGACGTCGTCGTGCGCTCGGCCGGCCGGGAACGCCGTGCGGTGGCCCGGGGCCGGGACATCTACGCGGTCAGCGCGCCCCTCGCGGTGGAGGCGGTGACCCGTGTCCTCACCGGGCGGACCAGGACGGTGGGTGTCGCGTCCGCCGGGGCGGCCTTCGACGCGGCCGACTTCCTGGGCGCGCTGTCGGCGCATGTGTCGGTGGACGTCCACGGGTAACGGGGCTCCGCGCATGGTGCCCGGCTGTCGGGGGGCATCCCCCGCTATCCGGCCCGCTCGAAAGGCTCCGGGCCGTCCGCGCATGTGCGGGTCGCCGGCGGCCGGGGCTCCTCGATCGGCATCCGCCGGTATCCGGCCCTCCCGAGACGCTCCCGGCCGTCCGGGCATGTGCCGGGCCGACATCCGCCGGGGGCCGGGGGCTCCGCGCATAGTGCCCGGCTGTCGGGGGGCATCCCCCGCTATCCGGCCCTCTCCAAAGGCTCCGGGCGAACGCGCATGCGCCGGTCGACATCCGCCGGTAGCCGGGGGCTCCTCGAAAGGCGCCCGGCCGACGCACTATGAACGTATGAAAGAGCTGGCCGGGCGTCTCACCGCGCTGGACCCGGACGCCGGCGCCGCCGTGCGGGTCATCGCCTACTTCGACCGACTGGCCGAGTCACGGGCCGGTGTGGAGGCGCTGGTGCGGGGAGCCGCCGTGCTGGCCGGGGTCCCGGCGCGGCTCGTCGACGCGGAGCGGCAGGTCCGGGTGCGGGTCGAGGCCGACGGCACCCGCAGCGACACCGAGCTGCCGCCGGACCCGGCCTGGCCGTCCGCCACGCTGACGCCGGGCGGTACGGCGGCGCTGTGGCTGGAGCGGTCGGGGGCGCAGCCCAGCGTGGTCGACGCGGTGATCCTGGAGCGGGCCGCCGGTGCCGTACGGCTGGTGCTGGACCGCACCCGCGGCCGGGCCCCGGCCGACGATCCGGCCCTGATGGAGACGCTCCTCGACGCCACGGCACCGGAGCCGACCCGACTGCACGCGGCCCGCCGCCTGGGCCTCGATCCCACGGGCCGGGCGCGTGCGCTGGCCGTGTCCGGGGGGCGGGCCCTGATCGTCGCGGCGGATACGGAGGACGATCTCCCCGTCGGACGGGTCGGGGTCGGCCCCGCCGTACCCGTCCTCGACCTGCCACGCTCCTGGGCCGACGCCCGTACGGCCCTGCGCTTCACCGCGGAGGGCACCGCCCGGGACCCCGGACAACGCGTGGTGCACGCCGACGACCTCGGTGACGTCGCCCGGATCGCCGACCTGGTAGTACCGGGCGCCGAACCACCGGCGGACGTCCAGGCCCTGGAGCGCGCGGCGTCGACCACACTCTGGCTCCTCACCACCCTGCACGCGGTCGCCTCCACGACGAGCCTGCGATCGGCGGCCGCCGACATCAACGTCCACCACTCCACACTCCAGGACCGCCTGACCCACGCCGAACACCTGCTGGGCTGGCCGGTACGCACCCCGCAGGGCCGTTTCCGACTTCAACTCGCCCTGACTATGCGGCACTTGGCGCGAAGTTAGGCCCGGAACTCGTGCACGATCTCGATCGTGCCGACGATGTGCGCGTTGAACTCGTCGAGCTCCTCGGCCGGCACCCACAGCTCCAGGATCGTCTCGCCGCCCGCCTGCTGGACCGGGTAGCGGCGCAGGAAGTGGGACTCGACCTCGAAGCGGGTGACGAAGCCGGCGCCGCTGTGCTTGACGTTCCAGTCGCGGGCGATCCTCACCGCGTAGGCCTCGTTGAGCACCGGGTAGAAGATCGGCTGCTCGGGCAGGCGCGGCGGCCAGGCCCGCCAGTCCAGGTCGCGCACCAGGTCCAGCTCCTCGGGGCCCGTGGGGCGCCAAAGGGTCGTCGTCATGGGCGGGCGGCTGGTCATCGCGGGTCGCATTCCTTACGGGGCGCCGGTCGTCGGTGTCGGCCGGGCGGGGATCCTGACGCTAGCGGGGGAAAACGGGGCGGCGCCATCGGGTTGTTCCAGATACTTGCAGGCGATTAATAATCGCGCGCGACGACAATTTCGCGTATGGCATATCCTGGTGTGAGTCACACCGGGACGGAGGAGACAGGCCCATGACCGCCACAGACCCCGCACTCACCGCCCTCGCCCAGGGCTGGTGCGCGCTCTCCCTGCTGCACGGGCGGATCGAGGCCCACATCGAGCGCGCCCTGCAGACCGGGCACGACCTCAGCGTGCGGGAGTACTCGCTGCTCGACGTCCTGAGCCGACAGCACAGCGGCGAGGGCGGCCACCTCCAGATGAAGCAGGTCGCCGACGCCGTGGTCCTCAGTCAGAGCGCCACCACCCGGCTGGTGACCCGCCTGGAGGACCGGGGCCTGCTCTCCCGCTACCTCTGCCCCACCGACCGCCGCGGCATCTACACCGACGTCACCGAAGCGGGCCTGAAGCTCCTCGAAGAGGCCCGCCCCACCAACGAGTCCGCACTGCGCGAGGCTCTGGACGAGGCGGCCCTCAACCCCGAACTCGCCCCGCTGGTCCGGGCCGTGGAGACGCTCCGGGTTCCTGCCTGAGCACAGGTCACCGCACGGTCAGCCCGCCAGGGCCGACCTCGCCGCCGCAAGCGCCTGCTCCGCGTAGCCACGTCCGAACAGGACCGCGTGGACCAGAAGAGGGAAGAGCTGGTGCAGGGCGATTCGGGCGGGCCAGCCTTCGCTGAGCGGTGCCGTGCGCTGGTAGCCGTCCAGCAGGCGGTCGAGGTGGGGGCAGCCGAAGAGGTGGAGCATCGCCAGGTCCGTCTCGCGGTGACCACCGTGCGCGGCCGGGTCGATCAGCCAGGCGTGGCCGTCCGCGGCCCACAGGACGTTGCCGTTCCACAGGTCACCGTGCAGACGGGCCGGAGGCTCGGCGGGGCCCGCCAGTTCGGACAGCCGGGCGCAGACCCGCTCGAACTCCGCGGCCTCGGCGGCGCCGAGCGTGCCGCCGTCGACCGCCCGGCGCACGTACGCCAGCACGCGATGCTCGGCGTACCAACTCGGCCAGTCCGTACCCTCGACGTTCCGCATGGGAGCCAGTCCGATGTACGCGTCCCTCGGGCCGTCGGGCGGCGGCGCCCCGAACGCCGGGGCGCCCGTGGCGTGCAGTGCGGCCAGCTCGCGACCGAGGCGCTCCGCCGCGTCGGGGTTCGGCCGGCCGGCCGGAACGCGGTCCGTCACCAGCCACTCCTCGTCGTGCCCGTGCACGGCCGGAACCCGGACCGTGCCCGCCGCGCCCAGCCAGCGCAGCCCCGCCGCCTCGGCCCGGGTCGCCCCGGGGCCGCCGTCCCCGCGCTTGACCATCACCACCCGCCCGCCGTCGAGGGTGACTTCGGTCAGCGTGCCGGACAGACGCCGCGCTCCGAGCACGGCGCCACCCGTGAAGCGGGCCGCCGCTGCCGCCGGTCCCTCCTCTGTTTCCGTCATGACGGCAGCGTAGAGCGGTGGTTCTTAGGGCAGCGCGGTCGGCCGACCGGGGCTCGGCCGGGGCGGACCGCGCCGGGATCACGCACCAGCAGGTCGGCGTGGCCCGCCGCCACCGGGCCCAGCACGGCGAGGACCAGTACGTACCCGGCGATGAACGCCGTCAGCCGGCTGTCGAGTCCCGCTCCCGCGGCCATGGCGGCGAGGACCAGCGCGAACTCGCCGCGGGCGACGAGGGTGGTGGCGATGTCGGCGGCCGGTCCGGGGCCGTAGCCGTACAGACGGGCGGGTGACGGCGGTCTCGCCGGTACGACGTCACCGTGCCACTACCGAGGGGGCCGCGACCATCTGGGACAGCACCCCTCTACGAGCCGCAGCACTCCCCCGTAACGGCGCTCGTGGCGAGGCGGCAGAAGCACGACGACTCGATGGGTACGTCGGCCAACGCGGCGGCGATGCGGAGCTGTTGGGCGATGATGCGGGCCTCGCCGTCCTTGCCCTGGCGCATCAGGCACTCGTGGAGTCCGTGCAGTGACCAGACGTTGTTGGGGTGCTGGCAGGCCCACGTGTCTCTCCTGACGGTGCCACCGAGTCGGAGACAGCAATTCTTCCGGAGGGCTCCAGGTCTGCCCCGGCTCTCACCAGTTTGTCTCACTCGCACGAGGGTCTGGGCGCCGGTGCGGGGACTCGCGCGAGGAGGGCCGCCCCGGCCAGGGCGCTCAGGGCGACGAGCGTCGTGCCCCGCATGCCGATGGTGTCCAGCAGCGGTCCGGCGAGGGCGGTGCCGAGGGCGCCGACGGCGAAGTACAGCACCAGGTAGGCGCCGCTGAGGCTGCCGGAATCGGCGGGGTCGATGCCGATGACGAGGCTCTGGTTGGCGGCCTGGGCGACGAAGCAGCCCGCGTCGAACACCGCGAGTCCGACGGCGATGGCCGGGAGGGAGTCCGGCGCGAGGGCGATGAGCAGGGTGCCGCTCGCCGCGACCGTCACGGCGGCGGTCATCACGGTGTGGGATGTCCGGCGGTCGACGAGCCGCCCGGTGAACGGCAGTACGGCGAAGCCGAGCAGCCCGGCCAGGCCGAACAGGCCGATGGCGGTGGGGTCCAGGGAGTGCGGCGGCCGGGCCAGGGAGAGCGCGAGGCCGACCCACAGGAGGGTGAAGGCGAGGTACCACAGGCCCCCGGTGGCGACCGCCCGCCGCAGCCGGGCCTCGCGCAGCGGGAGCCGGGGCAGGGTGGCCAGAGCGGTGCGGTAGGAGTTGCGGGCCCGGGGGCGCTCGCCGGGCAGGAGTGCGGCGGCCGTTCCGGCGCAGAGCAGGGCGAGGGCGGCGCAGACCAGGAGCATCGCGCGCCAGCCGATCAGGTCGGTGAGGGCGCCGCCGACGAGTCGGCTGAGGAGGATCCCGGCGGACAGGCCGGTCGCCACGAGCGCGACGGCGGCTCCGCGGCGCCCGGGTGCGGCGAGGCGTCCGGCGATGACGCTCGCCTGGGCGGCGACCGCGGCCGCGGCGCCGATGAGCAGGTGGGCGGCGATCAGCACGGCCGCGTCGGACGCGGTGGCGGCCAGGACGAGGCCGGCGGTGAGGGCGGTGAAGTGGGCGGCGACCAGCCGGTTGGGGGCGATGCGATCGGCGAGGGGCAGCAGCACGGCGAAGCCGGTCATCGAGCCGGCGAGGGCGGCGGAGGGGACGAGGCTGATCGCGGAGAGCGGGACGTCCAGGTCGGCGGCGACGACGGTGAGGGCGGGCTGGAGGGTGTAGTTGTCGGCTGTCGCCGTACCGGCCAAGGCGGCGAGCAGGGCGGTGCCGCCCCGGCGGAGGGGGCGCGTCACGGCCGGTCGGTGCGGCTGAGGACGACGGCGTAACGGCAGGCGTCGGTACCGGTGTTGGCGAAGACGCGCGGCGCGGGATCGCCGAGTTCGATGATGTCGCCGGTGCCGAGTTCATGAACGGTGTCACCGTCGTGGAAGGTGAGCCGCCCCTCCAGGACCCACACGAGCTGGTGGAGGAAGGCGAAGGCGGCGGCCGGGTAGGGGACGCGGGCGCCGGGCGGCAGGTGGATCTCCGCGATCTCGGCGGGGAAGCGGGGACCGGCGATCTGGCGGCGCCGGTAGCCGGTGTCCGGGTCGGTCCACTCGACGTCGTCGGCCCGCCGCCGCACGCCCGGTTCCTCCTTCGGCGCGTCTTCGGTGACGGCCAGCAAGGACGCGACGCTGAGCTGGAAGGCGGCGGACAGCTTGCCGAGGACGACGGCCGTGGGGTTGCTCTCGCCGCGCTCGATCCGGTTGATCATCGCCCGTGAGACCCCGGAGGCGTCGGCGAGCTGGGCGAGCGTCCATCGGCGCCGCTCCCGCTCGGACCGAATTCGGGTGGCGATCCGCTCCACCAGAGGATCTATCATATTGGACATGATTCCAATATACGAGAAGCGAGGGGGCGTGACGGTCCGCGCGGCCCGGCCGGAGGACACCGAGGCCGTCGTCGCGATCCGCAACCACGCCGTCGAGCACTCGACGGCCCTGTGGACGCAGGTACCGCACTCCCCCGCCGAGGGGCAGGCGTGGTTCGCCGATCACCTCGACCGCCGCTCGGCGCTGGTGGCGGAGGTGGACGGCGAGATCGCCGGTTACGCGTCCTACGCCCCCTGGCGGGCCCTGGAGGGGTTCCGCCACACCGTGGAGGACTCCGTCTACGTCCGCGAGGAGCACCACGGTCTGGGCATCGGCGGCTCCCTGCTCACCGCGCTCATCGAGACGGCCCGTGCCACCGGCCGGCACAGCATGATCGCCGGAATCGAGTCGGGGAACACCACGTCGATACGGCTGCACGAGCGCCGGGGCTTCGAGCACGTGGGCACGGTCCGGGAGGCCGGGACGAAGTTCGGCCGCTGGTTCGACCTGACGCTGATGCAGCTGCGGCTCAGCACGTCGGGGTGACGGTCGGGCGTCGCTGTCGCCGTCGCCGTCGCTGTCGCCGTCGCCGTCGCATGAGCCGGCTCCGGCCGGGAACCCGGTGATCGCCGCAGTCCGCCACGATTTCCGGAGAGTGCCATGAGTCTGCTGCGTGTAGCCGGACGCCCGATGCTCGCCTCGATGTTCATCGCCGGGGGTCTGGACTCCCTGAGCAACCCCAAGGACGTGGCGCCGGTCGCGGAGCCCGTCGTCCAGCCGATCACCGAACGGGTGGAGATCCTGCCGGACCGCACGGAGCAGGCGGTCCGGCTCAACGGCGCCGTCCAGGTCGCCGCGGGCGTCCTGCTCGGCATCGGCCGTATGCCCCGCATCGCCGCGCTCGCCATCGCGGCGACCCTCGTACCGACCACCCTCGCCGGACACCGCTTCTGGGAGGAGGACGACCCGGAACAGCGGACCCAGCAGCGCATCCACTTCCTGAAGAACCTCTCCATGCTCGGCGGCCTCCTGATCGCCGCCGACGACACCGGTGCGTCCCCGTCACTGGCATGGCGCGGCCGCCACGCCGCGAAGGACTTGCGCCGGGACGCACACCTCGTGAGCCGCTCGGTGCGCGCCACGGCCGGCCCGGCGGCGAGGGCCGGCGGGGTGCGGGCCAGGCTGCCGCGGTGAGGGCGAGGGAACTCGGCGACGTGCGGACCCGGGCTGTCGGGCTGACCGCGTGCCAGGCTCGGACGCCGGGCGGCGGACCGGCGCAAGCCGTCCCGCTGACCTCGCACCCTCCCAGCAAGCGCCAACCGCCGTGCTCACTCGTCGGCGGGCAGTCCCGTCGTCCGTAGTCGCCGTACCAGTTGCGCGGACGTGGCGCGCGGTGCCTGGGCTGCCAGCGCCGTCAGGAGCCCCTCCCAGGCGTCGGGGAGTCCCGCGTCGACGGCCGAACGGTAGGCGGCGCAGGCCTCGGTCGTTCGCCCTTGTTCCAGGTACAGGGCGCCGAGCGCGGCGTAGGCCTCTGTGTCTGCGGCCTCGCAGCCGCGGCCGTAGGCGCGTTCGGCGGCGGCACTGTCGCCCCGTTCCTCGCGCACACGGCCCAGCGCGGTCCAGGCGTCGGTGGCGCCAAGGGCGGCAGCCCGTTGTACGGCTCGCCGGGAGGCCTCCCGGTCTCCCGTCCGCTCCCGCATCCGGGACAGGGCGGCCCATGCCGCCGGGGAGCCTCGTTCGGCGGCCAGGTCGGCGGCGAGCTCCGCGCCCTCCGTGTCCCCGGCGCGCTCCCGGCCGCGCGCCAGCGTGATCCAGGCCTCCACGTCACCGGCGCGGGCCGCCTCCGCCGCGGCGCGGGCAGCGCCCGTGTCGTCGCCCTCTTCCGCGCGGGCCTCGGCCAGCGCGGTCCAGGCCTCCGGGTCGCCGGTGCGTACCGCCTGCGCCGCGGCCTCCTCGGCGGCGACGCTGTCACCGTCCGACTCGGCGAGCAGGGCCAGTTCGCGCCAGGCCGCGGCGACGCCCAGGGCGGCGGCCTCGCGATGGGCGGCGGCCGCTCCCGACAAGTCGCCTGCCTGATTGCGCAGTTGGGCCAGGAGGGTCCATCCCTCGGGATTCCCCACATCCGCGCCGCCGGTGGCCGCCGCCACGGCTGCCGTCTGGTCGCCGAGCGCCCAGTGCAGCCGTACCAGTCGCGCCCAGGCCGCGGTGACCCCGGCCTCGGCCGCCCGCGTGGCGTGCTCCACCGCCTCGGAGAGGGCACCGGCGCGTTCGGCGACCTGCGCGAGGCCGACGTGCCCCCATCCGTCGCCGACGTCCACCGCCTGCTCGAACGCCTTCGCCGCGGACGGCCCGTGGGCCGCGCGCATCCGGCCGAGCGTCCGCCAGGCGTGCGGCTGTCCCGCCGCCGCTGCCAGGGCCGCGACGGCGTCCGCGGCGGCGGGGTCCCCCTCCTCCTCATGTGTGCGGGCCATGGCCGACCAGGCCCACACGTCTCCCGCCTCGGCCGCGCGCCGATAGGCCTCGTAGGCAGCCGACTTGTCGCCGTCGGACTCCCTCGACACGGCAAGCGCCGCCCAGGCGGCCCCGTCCGTCCAGGCCGCCTCCTCGGCGGCGGCCCGCCCGTCGGTGGTCTCCCGCAGTACGGCCCAGGCGGCCCGGGCCCGACTGTGGCCCTGTTCGACGGCCTGTCTGTACAGCTCGGCGGCACAGCCGTAGCGACGTCGCTGTTCGGCGGCCCGGCCGAAGGCGTAGAGGTCATCGGGGGTCCGGGCCCAGGTCGCCCCCGTCCAGAACTCGGCCGGTGGCACGCGATGGGCTCGGACCCGGCGGATGTGCTGCTCCAAGTAGTCGTCCGGGCGGTAACTGTCGGGGTCGCCGACACCCGGCTCGTGCCGCTCCGCGATCAGCGGCGCCGGGCCGCCTCCAGTGGCGGTCAGGGCGCTGATGGCAGCCGGGAACCACTCCTTGCCCGCGGTGGCACGGGAGGTGGAGTCCATGAAACCGGACGCCGCCTCCATCAGCAGCCGCGCGGGGACGGCGCTGGCGTGGCCGAGCCGGCGTGCCTCGACCGCAGCCGTGAGCACGGCGTGCTCGGCAGCCGTGAACCACTGGTCGGGGCCCATATCCCAGCGGCGAACCAACTCCGGGCCCCCGGTGAGGTGTTGGAGTACCCGGTTGCCGGGTCCTGCGGCCCGTACGGCGGCTGCCAGGCGGGCGTCGCGGGCCGCCGCGGCGGCGACAGCCGAGGCGTCACCGGTCAGTGTGTCCGGCACCGCGATCACGGCGTGACGTCCTGTCAACAACGCTCGTATGTGGGGGCTCTCGCCCTCGTCGCCGCGGCTGTTCTCCGTCAGTCGCCTCAGTGTCTCCGGCCAAATCGTGCCCACCACGGCGAGCGGTGCCACCTGGTCGAGCACTCTCCCCAGGGCCCTGGCCGATCGCTCTCCCGAGGCGCCGCACAGGTAGCGCTGCGTCTCGTCGAGCCACAGCACGGTGCGCGGACCGATGTCCGCCGCGGCGAGTTCGTCGGCGTCGGCGGGGTGCACCACGGGCCAGTCGGGCAGGACGGCAGCCACCGCCTCGTAGACGGCACGGGTCTTTCCGCTCGCGGAGCGGCCCACCAGCAATACGAACACGGCTCCGTGCGTGGCCGCCGTGCGGGCCAGCCGCTGCCGCAGAGTGTCGTCGTGCGGACGGGGCAGGTACTCCGTCAACGGCAGGTCGATGGTCCCGTCCGGGGCGGGCGCGGGGTGAACTCCCAAACGCAGGGGGTCCCATTCAGCGGCGGTCCGCCGACGGGTCTCACCGTCATGCATGGGTGCGGAGGTCCTTCCGGCCGAGGTACTCGACGGCCGGATGCACCGTTTGGAAGATGGGGAACACCTTGGTCAGTCCAGTGATCCGGAACTGCTTCAGCACCCGGCCGGAGGTGGCGACCACCGCCAGCGCACCGGCCTGGACGTAGACGCGCTTCAGCGCGCCGACGAGGACACCCACTCCGGTCGAGTCGAAGTGCTCGATAGCACTCAGGTCGACCACCAGGAAGTACCGTCCTTGGTTGATCAGGTCGACCAGCACCTCACGCAGGGCCGGCGCTGTGTAGACGTCCAGTTCCACCGCGACCTTCACCAGACTGATGCTCTCGGTGAGGTGCTCGTAGGAGAAGCCGTCCGACACCACGACGCGGCTCGCCGCGCCGGCGGCTTCCCTGGCGAGCCGCTCGCGGGCGCGCTCCTCAATGGCCGCGCAGCGCTGCTGAATACCTTCCTCCGCATAGTCCACGATCAGCTTCCCCACGGCGCTCTCCACACTGTCGTGGATACGGAAGACCCGGTTCAGGCCGCTCTTGGACAACGCGGAGAGCACGCGCTCGCCGGTGACGACCAGCGCGACCGTCCCGCCTTTGAAGTGCACCCGTTTCAAGGCCCCGACCAGTACACCCACGCCGTCGCCACTGATGTCGTCCAACCCGCTGAGGTCGACGACGAAGAGCAGGCGCCCTTCTTGGGCCAACTGCACGAGTACAGTGCGCAGTTCCGTCTTGGTGCCGGAATTGAGCACGGCCTCCTCGCCGGTACCTTCGACCCGCACAACGGTAATGCCGTCGCGCTGAACCTCGTACGACACCTTCAGCTGCACCGGGCTCCCCCCATCTCGGGCACTCCGGATCTTATCCGCCCGGCACGCACTACACAGGCGTGAGCGCCGCGCGGGCCGCGTCCAGGAACGCCCCCTGCGCCATGGAGTGTTGGCTTCCGGGAGCGCCGGCGGCGAGGGCGGTGCGCAGGGTCTCCGCCGCCGCGGTCACGGCGTCCGGCCCCTCCAGCCGTACGACATTCAGCGCCTCCCCCACCGCCCCCATCGCCGCGTCGTACTCCCGTCGCCGCGGCGTCTCCTCCGCGGTGCCGATCGCGCTCTGCCAGGCCTGCGAGGTCTGTTGGGCGCTGTCCGTCCGGCTCAGGAACGTCACGTACGCCGCCCGCCGCACCGCCCGCTGGTTCGCGAGCGTCTGTTCGGTGAGCGTGCGGCGGGCCACGTCGAGCTGGGCCGTGGCCTGGAGTTGGCCGGCGTCCCAGGCGGCGGCCGCCTGTTGTCGGCCCGCCTCCCACGCGGCCGCTGCCTGCCGCTCCCCCGCCGCCCAGGCCGCCGCCGCCTGGCGCTTGGCGGCGGCGAAGGTGAACACCCCGGTCAGGGCGCCGCCGGCGAGTGCGGCACCGGCGGCGATCAGTGCGGTGACGACAGCATCGTCCACGGTCAGGCGCCCAGTGCGGCCAGCACCACCGACTTCGCCTCCTCCTGGACCTGCCGCAGATGATCCTGCCCGAGGAATGACTCCCCGTAGATCTTGTAGACATCCTCCGTGCCCGAAGGGCGTGCCGCGAACCAGGCGTTGGCCGTGCACACCTTGATGCCGCCGAGGGCGGCGCCGTTGCCGGGAGCCTCGGTGAGGACCGTGGTGACCGGGTCTCCGGCGAGGGTGTCTGCGGTGACCTGGCGCGGGGACAGCTTGGCGAGCAGGGCCTTCTCCTCGCGGGAGGCCGGGGCGTCGACGCGCGCGTAGGCGGGGGCGCCGAAGCGGTCGGTGAGCTCGGCGTAGTGCTGCGACGGGGTCCTGCCCGTGACCGCCGTGATCTCGGAGGCGAGCAGCGCCAGGATGATGCCGTCCTTGTCGGTGGTCCACACCGAGCCGTCGCGGCGCAGGAAGGACGCGCCCGCCGACTCCTCGCCGCCGAAGCCGAGGGAGCCGTCGGACAGGCCGTCCACGAACCACTTGAATCCGACGGGGACTTCGACCAGCGGGCGGCCGGCGTCCGCCGCGACCCGGTCGATCATGCTCGACGACACCAGGGTCTTGCCGATTCCGGCGCCCGCGGGCCACTGCTCGCGGTGGGAGAAGAGGTACGAGATCGCCACGGCCAGATAGTGGTTGGGGTTCATCAGGCCCGCGTCGGGTGTGACGATGCCGTGCCGGTCGGCGTCGGCGTCGTTGCCGGTGGCGATGTCGTAGCGGTCGCGCTGCTCGATGAGCGAGGCCATGGCGTACGGCGAGGAGCAGTCCATGCGGATCTTGCCGTCCCAGTCGAGCGTCATGAAACGCCAGGTGGGATCGGTGAGCGGGTTGACCACGGTCAGGTCGAGCCGGTGCTGTTCGGCGATCCGGCCCCAGTAGGCGACCGAGGCGCCGCCCAGCGGGTCGGCGCCGATGCGCACGCCTGCGGTCCGGATCGCGTCCAGGTCCAGGACCTGCGGGAGGTCGGCCACGTACGTGCCGAGGAAGTCGTAGCGGCCGGTGCCGGGGGCTTCGAGCGCGCGGGCGTAGGGGATGCGCCGTACGTCCTTCAGGCCGCCCGTGATGATCTCGTTGGCGCGGTCCTGGATCCAGGAGGTCGCCTCGGAGCCGGCGGGGCCGCCGCTGGGCGGGTTGTACTTGAAGCCGCCGTCGGCGGGCGGGTTGTGGGAGGGGGTGACGACGACGCCGTCGGCGAGGCCGGAGGTGCGGTTGCGGTTGTGGGTGAGGATGGCGTGGGAGACCGCGGGGGTGGGTGTGTAGCCGTCCGTCTGGTCGATGAGGACCGTGACGTCGTTGGCGGCGAACACCTCCAGCGCCGTGATGCGGGCGGGCTCCGACAGAGCGTGGGTGTCGGCGCCGAGGAAGAGGGGGCCGTCGGTGCCCTGGGCGGCGCGGTACTCGCAGATGGCCTGGCTGGTGGCGGCGATGTGGTCCTCGTTGAAGGCCGCCGCGAGGGACGAGCCGCGGTGTCCCGAGGTGCCGAACGCCACCCGCTGCCCCGGCTCGGCCGGGTCGGGGTGGTGCGCGTAGTACGCCGTGACCAGGCGGGCCACGTCGATGAGGTCCTCGGGCCCGGCGACCTGCCCCGCTCGCTCGTCCTGCATCTCCCCGCTCCTCCGCACGGTCGACCGTTGCTGACGGCCCTCATTCTCCCCTGCCCTGCGCGCGGGGACGCGCACCAGGCCGCTCTTGTCGGTGCACAGGTCACCGTTGTGGTGTGCCTACAGCCAGTGCGACGATGCGTGCCGACGAGCGAAGGGAAGACCCGACGTGACGCACGAGGACCAACGTCCGCCCGCCGCCGTGCTGTTCGATGCACTCGGCGCCGACTACGAGAAGGCGTTCGCCCATGCCCCCGCGCATCTGGCAGCGATGGAGTGGCTCCTCGAACGCCTCCCGTCCGCCGCCCGGACGCTGGACGTGGGCAGCGGCACCGGACGGCCCACGGCGGCCGTGCTCACCGCGGCGGGCCACTCCGTGCTGGGCGTCGACGTCTCCCCCGTCATGGTCGAACTCGCCGCCCGTCAGGTCCCCGAGGCCGAGTTCCGCCACGCCGACATCCGTGAACTCGCCCTTGAAGAGGGCTCGTTCGACGGGGTGTGCGTGTTCTTCTCGCTGCTCCAGATGACGCGCGCGGAGCAGACGGCAGTGGTCAAGAAGCTCGCACTGGCCCTGAAGCCCGGCGGCCATCTGGTGCTGGCCACCGTGCCCGCGGACGTGGAGGACGTCGAGGTGGTCTTCATGGGCCGCCCGGTCCGGGCGACGAGTTTCGCCGAGCAGGATCTCATCGCCATGGAGGAGGCGGCGGGGCTGACGGTGCTGTCGCGCAACAGCACCGTCTTCACCCCGGCCCACCCCGGAGCGGGACCCGAGCCCCACGTGTACCTCCACTGCCGCCGCTGACCTCAGGCGATCTCCACCAGCAGGTCACCTCCCTCGACCTGCTGGATCCGGCCCACGGCGAGCCGGGAGACCGTGCCGTCCTTGCCGGCGGTGATGGAGGCCTCCATCTTCATCGCCTCGATGGTGGCGACCGTCGCCCCGGCCGTCACCTGGTCACCCTCGGCGACCGCGAGGGTGACCACGCCCGCGAACGGCGCCGCGACATGGCCGGGGTTGGAGCGGTCGGCCTTCTCGGTGGCCGGGACGTCCGAGGCCACCGCCCGGTCGCGGACCTGGATGGGCCGCAACTGGCCGTTCAGGGAGGACATCACGGTGCGCATGCCGCGCTCGTCGGCGTCACCGACGGCCTGGAGCTCGATCAGCAGCCGTACCCCGGGTTCGAGGTCGATGGCGTACTCCTTGGCCTGGCGCAGGCCGTAGAAGAAGTCCTTGCTGTCCAGCACGCTGGTGTCGCCGTAGGACTGACGGTGGGTCTCGAACTCCCTTGTCGGGCCGGGGAACAGGAGCCGGTTGAGGGTGGCGCGGCGGTCCTTGACCAGGGCCGCGCGGTCGTCGGCGGTGAGGTCCGCGGGGGGCTTGGCCTCGGCGCGGCCGCGCAGCGCCTTGCTGCGGAACGGCTCGGGCCAGCCGCCGGGCGGGGTGCCCAGCTCGCCACGGAGGAAGCCGATGACCGAGTCGGGGATGTCGTAACGGTCGGGCTCCGACTCGAAGTCCTCCGGGTCGACGCCCGCGCCCACCAGGTGGAGCGCCAGGTCGCCGACGACCTTCGACGACGGTGTGACCTTCACCAGCCGGCCCAGCATCCGGTCGGCGGCGGCGTACATGGCCTCGATGTCCTCGAAGCGGTCGCCGAGGCCGAGCGCGATGGCCTGGGTGCGCAGGTTGGAGAGCTGGCCGCCGGGGATCTCGTGGTGGTAGACGCGGCCGGTCGGCGCGGGCAGGCCCGCCTCGAAGGGGGCGTAGACCTTGCGGACGCTCTCCCAGTACGGCTCCAGGTCGCCGACGGCCTGGATGTCGAGGCCGGTCGGGCGGGCGGAGTGGTCGGTCGCGGCCACGATCGCCGACAGGGACGGCTGCGAGGTGCTGCCCGCCATGGACGCCACCGCTCCGTCCACGGCGTCCGCGCCGGCCTGCACGGCGGCGAGGTAGGTGGCGAGCTGTCCGCCTGCCGTGTCGTGGGTGTGCAGGTGCACCGGCAGGTCGAACTCCCGGCGCAGCGCCGATACGAGGGTGGCGGCGGCCGGGGCCCGCAGCAGTCCCGCCATGTCCTTGACGGCCAGCACATGGGCGCCCGCGTCGACGATCTTCTCGGCGAGGCGCAGGTAGTAGTCGAGGGTGTAGAGCCGCTCGGACGGGTCGGACAGGTCGGCGGTGTAGCACAGGGCCACCTCCGCGACGGCGGTCCCGGTCTGGCGTACGGCGTCGATGGCGGGCCGCATCTGGTCGACGTCGTTGAGGGCGTCGAAGATGCGGAAGATGTCGATGCCGGTGGCGGCGGCCTCCTGCACGAAGGCGTCGGTGACCTCGGTCGGGTAGGGGGTGTAGCCGACGGTGTTGCGGCCGCGCAGCAGCATCTGGAGGCAGATGTTCGGGACTGCCTCGCGCAGGGCGGCCAGGCGTTCCCACGGGTCCTCGGCGAGGAAGCGCAGGGCGACGTCGTAGGTGGCGCCGCCCCAGCACTCCAGGGAGAGCAGTTCGGGCAGGGTGCGGGCGACGACCGGGGCGACGGCGAGCATGTCCTTCGTACGGACCCGGGTGGCGAGCAGCGACTGGTGGGCGTCGCGGAACGTGGTGTCGGTGACGCCGAGGGTGGGTGCCTCGCGCAGGCTTCGGGCGAAGCCCTCGGGGCCGAGTTCGACGAGCCGCTGCCGCGAACCCGCGGGCGGCTGGCCCTCCGGCACCGGGGGCAGCTTGGCCATCGGGTCGGCCAGGTCGGGCCGCTCGCCGTGCGGCCGGTTGACGGTGACGTCGGCCAGGTAGGTCAGCAGCTTGGTGCCGCGGTCGGCGGAGTGGCGGGCGGTGAGCAGATGCGGGCGCTGCTCGATGAACGAGGTGGTGACCCGGCCGGCCTGGAAGTCCGCGTCGTCCAGCACCGCCTGCAGGAACGGGATGTTGGTGGCCACACCGCGGATGCGGAACTCGGCCACGGCCCGCCGGGCGCGGCCCACCGCGGCGGCGAAGTCGCGGCCCCGGCAGGTGAGCTTCACCAGCATGGAGTCGAAGTGCGCGCTGATTTCCGTACCGGCGTGCGTGGTGCCGCCGTCGAGCCGGATGCCGGAGCCGCCCGGTGAGCGGTAGGCGCTGATCCGGCCGGTGTCGGGGCGGAAGCCGTTGGCGGGGTCCTCGGTGGTGATACGGCACTGCAGGGCCGCGCCGCGCAGGGTGATGGTCTCCTGGGCAAGGCCGAGGTCGGCGAGGGTCTCCCCGGCGGCGATGCGCAGTTGGGACTGCACCAGGTCGACGTCGGTGACCTCCTCGGTCACCGTGTGCTCGACCTGGATGCGCGGGTTCATCTCGATGAAGACGTGGTTGCCCTCGCGGTCGAGGAGGAACTCCACGGTGCCCGCGTTGCGGTAGCCGATCTGCCGGGAGAACCGGACGGCGTCGGCGCAGATGCGGTCGCGCAGGGCGGGGTCGAGGTTGGGGGCGGGCGCGAGCTCGATCACCTTCTGGTGGCGGCGCTGCACCGAGCAGTCCCGCTCGAAGAGGTGGATGACATTGCCCTGCCCGTCGGCGAGGATCTGCACCTCGATATGGCGGGGTTCGACGACGGCCCTCTCCAGGAAGACCGTGGGATCGCCGAACGCCGACGCCGCCTCGCGGGAGGCCGCCTCGATGGACTCCCTGAGCTGGGCGGGGTCCTCGACGCGGCGCATCCCGCGCCCGCCGCCGCCCGCGACGGCCTTGACGAACACCGGGAAGCCGATGTCGTCGGCGGCACGGACGAGTTCGTCGACGTCGTTGGAGGGCGCGGAGGAGCCGAGCACGGGCACTCCGGCCTCACGGGCGGCGGCCACCGCGCGGGCCTTGTTGCCGGTCAGCTCCAGGATGTCGGCGCCCGGTCCGACGAACGTGATGCCCGCCGCCTCGCAGGCGCGGGCCAGCTCGGGGTTCTCGGAGAGGAATCCATAGCCGGGGTAGACGGCGTCCGCACCGGCCCGTTGCGCGGCGCCGACGATCTCGTCGACGGAGAGGTAGGCGCGCACCGGGTGCCCCTGCTCGCCGATTTCGTAGGCCTCGTCGGCCTTCAGGCGGTGCAGCGAGTTGCGGTCCTCGTGCGGGAAGACGGCGACGGTCCGCGCGCCCAACTCGTAGCCCGCACGAAAGGCCCGAATCGCGATCTCGCCACGGTTGGCGACCAGCACCTTGCGGAACATTCGTGATCCCTTCGCCTGCCGGTGAGGTGCACCATGGTGTCGGCCATGCCTCGCGTACGCCATGTGAACCTGGCCACGGAGGGGACTGACACACCGCGCTTCACTCTCCCGGGCCGGGATCAGGCGGGTGCGGCGATGGAGCCGCGCGGCACGAGCCGTGGCTGAGCACGACCTCTCGGGGGGTCGTACGGCTCTGGTCCAGGCGTTCCACGGCGGCGGCCACGGCGTGCCGGGCCTGTTCCCGGGCGCCCTGGCTGACGGTGGTGAGGTTGAAGCAGCTCAGCCGGCGGCGGGGAGGTCACCGGCGTCCAGAAGCCGGCGGGCGGCGCGCTCACCGGCCGCCTCGGTGTGGTCGCCGCGCAGGACCCGGATGTGCGCGTCCAGGCCGTGCCGGCGCATGGCGGTGCGGTAGCCGCGGCGCCGGTCGGTGGCGATGACGTCGAGTCGGTCAGGTGGCTGGGCCCGCCGGTGTTCCATGCGGCGGCGAAGGACGCGACGCTGTGTCCGGGCGCGGGCAGCCGCGGGGTCCTGGGCACCTCGTGCACCCGGGTCCCGGCGGACGCTCCCGGCACGGTGCCCACGGGCCGGAGCCTGTTCTGCTTGCTCTTGCGGCACTTGCTGTCCGGGGGCGCGTGAAGAGGGGGAGCTAGGGGGTGTTTTGAAAGTCCTGTGCGGTGCCCGCGGTGTTCGGTGCGTGCCCTCGGCGTGCCGGACGAAGGCCCTCGTACTGGACGTACTTGGGTCTTTGGCCGGTGCGGCGAGGGCGCGTGCCGGGCGCCGTGGGTGCTGTGCGGGACTTTCAAAACACCCCCTAGGCTGGGCTCCGTCGGCGCGGGAGGTCCTGCGCCGCGGAATCCCCGGAGGTGCCCTGTGCACTCGACGGCAGCACGCCTGTCCCCCGACCGCCGGGATGTGCTCCTGGTCGCACTCGTGATCCCCCTCCACGGACCGGCCGGCATCTTCGGACCGTCCTGCGAGCTCTCGGCGCAGCTGGCCGCGGAGGAACTCAACGCCGGGGGCGGCATCCTGGACCGGGAGGTACGGCTGGTCGTCGTGGACGGCGGCGCCGCACCCCGGCAGGTCGCGGACGAGGTGGCCGGTCTGGTCGCGCTCGGCGCGGTCGACGCGGTCGTCGGCTGGCACGACTCCGCGGTACGCCAGGCCCTGGCACCGCGGATCGCCAACCGGGTGCCGTACATCTACACCGCCCAGTACGAGGGCGGCGAGGAGACTCCCGGCGTCTTCCTCACCGGAGAGACGGACATCCAGCAACTCGCCCCGGCGATGCGGCTGTTGGCCGGGGCCACGGGAGTGCGCCGTTGGTGCACGGTGGGCAGTGACTACGTCTGGCCGCGGGTGACCGCCCGTACCGCGCGCCGGTTCGCCGGCGAGTGCCGCGGCAGCGTGGTGGACGAGGTGTTCGTGCCGCTGGACACCGAGGAGTTCGGCCCCGTGGTGCGCCGCGTCGAGGCCTGCGGGGCGGACGCGGTACTGATGCTGCTGCTGGGGGACGACGCGGTGCGCTTCAACCGGGCGTTCACCGCGGCGGGGCTGCATCAGCGGTGCGTACGGCTGAGTACACACATGGACGAGAACCTGCTGCTCGCTTCCGGCGCGGAGGCGTCCGAGGGTTTGTGGGCGGCGGCCGGGTACTTCGACTCCCTGATGACCTCGGAGAGCCTGTCCTTCGGCCACCGCTACGCCCGCCGCTTCGGTGACGAGGCGCCGGTCGCGGGGAGTCTCGGCGAGTCCTGTTTCGAGGGCATCCTGCTGCTCGGCGCGCTCGCCGAGCGGCGCGGGTCGCTGGCGGTGTCGGCGCCGGCGGGTCCGGACGAGACGATCTGCTACGAGGGCCCCAGGGGCGCCCTGCGGCTGCGGGGCAACCACCTCGAACAACGGCTGTATCTCGCCCGGGCGGACGCGCTGGACTTCGAGATCACCGCTCAGCTCTGACCTGCTCCGGGCCGCGCTCCAGGAGGAACTCCAGCCGCGCGAGCCCGTCCGCCAGCTCCTGTACGCCGGGCAGCTCGTCCAGCATCTGCTCCTGCACTCGCTGTACCGGCACCGACACGGCACGGTGCCGGGTCCGGCCGCGGGCGGAGAGGTAGACCAGGACGCGCCGGCCGTCCCCCGGGTCCTTGCGGCGGTAGACCAGGGCCGCCGACACCATCCGGTCGACCAGCTTGGTGAGGCTGGGCGCGGGCATCAGGGCGTAGGAGGCGATGTCGGACATCGTGTGTCCGCGGCCGTCCGAGAGCAGTGCCAGCACCCGCCATTCCTCGACGGAGCAGTGCTCGGCCTCCAGCGCGGCGGCCAGCCGACGGGTCATCAACCGCTCCGCACTGCTGAGCAGTCGGGGGAGATCGCGGGGCGGCTCCGACAGCACTTCCATCCTCCTCGGCAGGCCCACGAAGTAGCGGCTTTCAGCGCCGACCCTACCTCCCCCCGGGAGGTACTTTCCATGGGAAGCAAGCCCTTCCCCGGCCCCCAACAGCGCCCCCACCGGCCGTCATTCAGGCATCCGAGGCGACGGCTCCCGGCGTGGTTCGCACCGGATTACTTCCAACAGAAATTATTCATCAACGGCGCCGAAACGCCGGGGTAACAGCACCGGCGCAGTCTGTGACCGCACTTCAGACGACCAGCTCGGCCGCCACCGCACCGTACGGCTGGGAATGCGCGCGCCCACGCAGCCGCCCTTCACACGCTGAGTGCCCGCTCATCCCCGTCCCCGATTCTTCCTCTCTTTCCCACGCCCCTTCGGGGCAAGGAGGTACTGCATGTCCGGGCCCAGCATCAGCCGTCGCGGTCTGCTGGCAGGCGTCTCTGCCATCGGCGCGTCCGCCGCCCTCAGTGCGTGCGGTGCCAAGACCGGCGACGACACGTCGTCCGGCACCGCGGCCAAGGCCGACACCTCCGGCAGCACCGTCAAGGTCGGTCTGCTCAACTCGCTGTCGGGCACCATGGCCATCAGCGAGGTGACCGTCCACAACTCGCTGCTCCTCGCCATCAAGGAGATCAACGCCGCCGGCGGGGTTCTCGGCAAGAAGCTCAAGCCCGTCAGCCAGGACGGCGCCTCCGACTGGCCGACCTTCGCGGAGAAGGCCGAGGGCCTGATCACCGACGACAAGGTCGTCGCCACCTTCGGCTGCTGGACCTCGGCGAGCCGCAAGGCCGTCAAGCCGGTCTTCGAGCGGTACAAGTCGCTGCTGTTCTACCCCGTGCAGTACGAGGGCCTGGAGCAGTCGCCGTACATCTTCTACACCGGCGCGACCACCAACCAGCAGATCGTGCCCGCGCTCGACTACCTGAAGAAGCAGGGGCTGACGCGGCTCTATCTCGTCGGCAGCGACTATGTCTTCCCGCGCACCGCCAACAAGATCATCAAGGCGTACGCGGAGGCCAACGGCATGAAGGTGGTCGGGGAGGACTACGCGCCCCTGGGTTCCACGGAGTTCAGCACCATCGTCAACAAGGTCAAGGACTCCGGCGCCGACGCGGTGTTCAACACCCTCAACGGCGACAGCAACGTGGCCTTCTTCAAGGAGTACAAGTCCTCGGGGCTCACCGCGAAGAGCATGCCGGTGCTGTCGGTGTCGATCGCCGAGGAGGAGGTCAAGAGCATCGGCACCCAGTATCTGGAGGGCCAGTTGACCGCCTGGAACTACTACCAGACCACCCCGGGCGCGGCCAACACCGAGTTCGTGAAGGCCTATCAGTCCGCGTACGGCAAGGACAAGCCGACCAGTGACCCGATGGAGGCCGCGTATGTCTCGGTCTACCTCTGGAAGGAGATGGTCGAGAAGGCCGGCTCCTTCGACGTCGCCGAGGTCAAGGCGGCGGCCGACGGCATCGAACTCGACGCCCCCGAGGGCAAGGTCACCGTGGACGGCGCCTCCCAGCACGTGTACAAGACGGCCCGCATCGGCAAGGTCGGCGCGGACGGCCTGATCGAGGAGGTCTGGAACTCGGGCAAGCCGGTCAAGCCGGACCCGTATCTGAAGGGCTACTCCTGGGCCTCCGGTCTCTCCTGAGCCCCGGCGCCCCGCGCGGGTGCCCGGCCTCGTCACCGAGGCCGGGCCGCGCCCCGGACCGCACGCCCGTCCCCGACCCGGAGCCGCTTCATGACGGTCATCCTCAACCAGTCCTTCACCGGCATCAGCATCGGTGCCGTCCTCCTGCTCATCGCCCTCGGACTGACGCTGACGTTCGGTCAGATGGGCGTGATCAACATGGCGCACGCCGAGTTCATCATGGCCGGTGCCTACACGACGTACGTCCTGCAGAAGTCCATCAGCAGTGCCGGCCTCTCGCTGCTCGTCGCGCTGCCGCTGGCCTTCCTCGTGGCCGGCAGCCTCGGCGCGCTGCTGGAGTGGCTGCTGATCCGGCGCCTGTACATCCGGCCGCTGGACACGTTGCTGGTGACCTGGGGCGTCTCCCTGATGCTCCAGCAGCTCGCCCGTGACATCTTCGGCGCGCCCAACGTGCAGACCCACGCCCCGGATCTCCTGACCGGCAACATCTCGGTGGCCGGCATCACGCTGGCCAACAGCCGGCTGTTCATCCTCGGCCTCGCCCTGAGCTGCGTCCTCGGCCTCACACTCGTGCTGCGACTGACGCCGCTGGGCCGCCGGATCCGGGCCGTCGTACAGAACCGCGACCTCGCCGAGGTGTCCGGCATCGCCTCCGAACGGGTCGACCGTACGACCTTCTTCATCGGTTCGGGCCTCGCGGGGGTGGCCGGTGTCGCGCTCACCCTGGTCGGGCCGATCGGCCCGACGATGGGCACCAACTACATCGTCGACGCCTTCCTCGTCGTGGTCGTGGGCGGCATCGGGCAGCTGAAGGGCAGCGTGATCACCGCCTTCGTGCTCGGTGCGCTCCAGGCGGTACTGGAGTACTCGACGACGATCAGCGTCGCGAAGGTCGTCGTCCTCGTGGCGATCGTCGCCTTCCTCCAGTGGCGACCCCAGGGCCTGTACACACTGCGCACCCGGAGCCTGGCATGACGACAACCATGACCCCCGCCGCCGGCAAGACCCCGGCCCCCGCTGTGCTGACGCGGTTCCGGGTGCCCGGCGGATTCCTCCTCGGCGCCGTCCTGCTGCTCGGCGTTGCGCCGCTCGTCCTTCCCGACTTCCGGCTCTCACTGCTGGCCAAGTACCTGTGCTACGCGATCGTGGCCGTCGGCGTCAGCCTGGCGTGGGGCCGCGGCGGGCTGCTGGTGCTCGGCCAGGGCGTCTTCTTCGGTCTCGGCGGCTACGCCATGGCCATGCACCTCAAGCTCGCGGACGCCGCCGCGACCGGCCAGACGCTCCCCGACTTCATGCAGCTGTACGGCACTTCGGACGCGCTGCCCTGGTGGTGGCAGCCGTTCGCGAACCCGCTGTTCGCGCTGGCCATGACGGTGCTGCTGCCCATGGCGGTCGCCACGGTGCTCGGATTCTTCGTCTTCCGCCGCCGGGTCAAGGGCGCGTACTTCGCGATCCTGAGCCAGGCCCTGGCCGCGGCCCTGGCGATCTGGCTGATCGGCCAGCAGGCCACCACGGGCGGCACGAACGGCCTCACCGACATCCAGGGCTTCTTCGGCTACGACCTGCGCGACCCGGTCAACCAGCGCACGGTGTACTTCATCATCGCCGCGGCCCTGCTGCTGGTGATGGTCCTGGTCCGTCAGCTGTTCGTCAGCCGGTACGGCGAACTCCTCATCGCCGTACGGGATTCCGAAGAGCGGGTGCGCTTCCTCGGCTACGACCCGGCCAACGTCAAGCTGGTGGCGTACGTCGTCGCGGCCGGTCTGGCGGGGCTCGCCGGGGCCCTCTTCGTCCCGGCCGTCGGCATCATCTCCCCGGCCTTGATCGGCATCGTCCCGTCCATCGGCTTCGTCATCGGCGCGGCGGTCGGTGGCCGGGCCTCGCTGGTGGGGGCGGTGCTCGGCGCGGTCGCCGTCGCCTGGACGCAGAGCACGCTGTCCGACGCCTTTCCGGCCGCATGGACGTATCTCCAGGGCCTGCTGTTCGTGCTGGCGGTCGGCTTCCTGCCGGGCGGCCTCGCCTCCCTGACGGCCCTCGCACGCAACCGCCGTACCCGACCGACCAGTTCAGGAGAGACCGCATGAGTGGCGAGGGACTGACCGTCCGCGATCTGCGCGTGACCTTCGACGGCTTCACCGCCGTCGACGGTGTCGACCTGGACATCCGCCCCGGCGACCTGCGCTTCCTCATCGGCCCGAACGGCGCCGGCAAGACCACGCTGGTCGACGCCGTCACCGGCCTGGTGAGGGCCACCGGCTCGGCCCGCTTCGGCGACCGGGAACTGCTGGGCAGGCCGGTGCAGTCCATCGCCCGGATGGGCATCGGCCGTACGTTCCAGACGGCCACGGTCTTCGAGGAGTTGACGGTCCTTCAGAACCTGGATATCGCGGCCGGTGCGGGACGCGGCCTGTGGACCATGCTGCGGCGCCGCACGGACATCCCGGAACCGGTCGAGCAGGCGCTGGAGACGATCGGTCTGTCCGCTCTGCGCGACCGTCCGGCCGGGGTCCTCGCCCACGGTCAGAAACAGTGGCTGGAGATCGGCATGCTGCTCGTGCAGGACGTACGGCTGCTGCTGCTCGACGAGCCGGTGGCCGGGATGAGTCACGACGAACGTCAGGCGACCGGCGAGCTGTTGCAGCGCATCAGCGAGGAGCGGACCGTCGTCGTCATCGAGCACGACATGGACTTCATGCGCTCCTTCGCCCGCAGTGTCAGCGTCCTGCACGCCGGAAGGATGCTCAGCCAGGGCACGGTCCACGAGGTCCAGGCCGACGCCAAGGTCCAGGAGGTCTACCTCGGTCGGGCCTCCGAACCCGAGGTGGCGTCCCCGGCACCCGTCGCGTCGGCACAGGAGGTCTGACGCCATGCTGGAGATCAAGAACGTCCGGGCCGGTTACGACCGCAGCCCCGTCCTGCACGACGTCACGGTCACCGTCCCGAAGGACGGCGTCGCCGCGGTCCTCGGGCACAACGGCGCAGGCAAGAGCACCCTGTTGCGCGTGGCGATGGGCCTGCTGAAACCGAAGAGCGGCAGCGTACTGCTGGACGGCGAGGACATCACCCGCCTCGCCCCGCACCAGCGGGTCGCCCGCGGAATGGCGTACGTCCCACAGGGCCAGCAGTCCTTCCCGCACCTGAGCACCGCCGAGAACCTGCAACTCGTGGCCGACGGCCGCGGCGGGGGCAAGGAGGCGATCGCCGAGGTGCTGGACCTCTTCCCCGTCCTGCGGGAGCTGTCCGGCCGCCGCGCGGGCCTGCTCTCGGGCGGCCAGCGCCAGCAACTGGCCATCGCCCGCGCCCTGATCACCAGGCCGCGGCTGCTCCTTCTCGACGAGCCGACCGAGGGCATCCAGCCCTCCGTCGTCGCGGAGATCGAGGAGACCGTCCTCGGCCTGACCCGCCGCGGCGGACTCTCCGTCCTCCTCGTCGAACAGCACGTCGGCTTCGCCATGCGCGCCGCTCAGCGCTACTGCGTCCTGGAGGCGGGCCGGGTGACCTCCTCCGGCGAGGGCGGCACGGGCGCCGAACAGACCGTCCGGGAGGCCCTCAGCGTGTGACCTACGGCGGCCGGCGTCCCGCCTCCGTGGCTTCTGTCCGCTGCACGGGCAACCCGGACCACATCCTCTACGCCCGAACCCACCGCCCCAGCGCCTCAACCGTGTCCTCGGGCGACGTGTTGAAGCACAACCGGATCCCAGGCGCCGCCTCCGCAAGGACGTTGACCAACCGCTCGAACAGGAGCGTGTGCTCCGGCAGCAGCCGGACCCCACCGCCGATCATCGCCAGGCCGAAAGTGTGCTCCTTGAGCTGCTCCCGGACCATCGCCTCGGCACGGTCCGGGGAGCTGTCGATCAGGCAGGGAACGGTGTCGAACCCCGCCTCGCGCAGGGCCGCGTGCGCCGCCTCTATGCGGGCGGTGAGCGTCGCCTCGTCGACGCCGTCGGGCATCCGGCTGTAGTCGAGCGCGTTCGGGTGCAGCCCGATGGACAGTACTTTCGTATCGCCCGGCAGCGGAGTGGAGCTCGTCGGTCGGCCCATGGGCGGTACCTCTCTGCTCGGCTCACTGATCTTCCCTGTGTATCACGGGAGTTGGCGTCGCCGTACGCCCGAGCAAAGGCAAGGAGGTCCGGGGCCGCTTCGCACAGGCTTCTCGGTTACGGCACCGAGCCGCTCGGCGGCCGTCACACAGTGGCAGGCCGATTAGCCTGCCGCACAAGACGACCGCGGTCACTCCCGCCGCGGTACCACCGCCACCGGACACTCGGAGTGGTGCAGCACCGTATGTCCCACCAGGCCGAGCTGGGGTCCGAGGTGTCCGTGGCGCCGATGGGCCCCGATGACCAGGAGGTCGGCCGCCGCCGACCGGGCCACCAGCGCATGGCGCGCGGAGCCCTCGACCAGCGCGCGGTGCACGGTCACGCCGGAGTACTCCTCGGCGACACTCTCCATCGCCTTGTCGAGCAGCTCCGAGGCGTGCTCCTCCTCGGCATGGGCGGGCTCCCCGGCCAGCAGCGGATGCGGTGCCGTCCGGTGCGCCGGGCGCCGCCAGGCCCGTACGGCCTCGATCTCGCATTTCCGCACCGCGGCCTCCCGGAAGGCGTACCGGACCGCGGCGGCGGCCGTGGCTTCGCCGACGCCCAGGACGATGCGACCGTTGGCCGACTGCCTGTTCTCCGCCCTGCCGCGTACGACGGCGACCGGGCAGGGGGCGCGGGCCGCGAGGGAGAGGCCGACCGAGCCCAGCAGGAGATCCCTGATCGGGCCCCTGCCCCGTACGCCGGTCACGACGGCACAGGCGAGACCCGCCTCGCGCAGCAGCGCCGACACGGGATCCTCCGGCAGCAGCCCGGTACTGATCTCCAGCTCCGGTGCGCGCTGCCTGGCTCGCTGGTCGGCGAGCGCCACGACACTCTCGGCGAGATCGTGTTCGGTCACCACATCCGTGACGGCGCCCGGCGTGTCCTCCAGGGCCGCCCCCTCGTACCGCTCCCACAGCGAGGCGTGGACGATCCGCAGCGGCACTCCGTGCCGCACCGCCTCGTCCACGGCCCAGTCGACGGCATGGAGGCTGGGCTCGGAGCCGTCGACACCCACGACCAAGGGCAACGCCATGATTCCCACCGCCTTCAGCGCCGGGACACTTCTTTCATTGTCCTACACAGGGCCTCCGAGCACGCGCGGATGGGGTGCGATCCGTGCTGCGGCTAGCAGCGGCCCGGGCTGGTGGCCGCGGATACCGCACACCCCGTGCGGGTGAGCGTGCGTGCGCGCCGCAGCATCCCCCTGCGCGGCCCGGAGGGCGTGACCCGCGCGGCCATCGCGGCCATCCGCGCACAGGATGGCCGCGGTCATGCATCACGGCGGAGCGGGTACGACCACGACGGCCACCTGGGCCGGCGCGCCGCAGGTGGTGGTATCGCAGGGGGCGGACCAGCCGTACTTCGCCGGCCGGGTCGCCGGCCTGGGCATCGGCGCGGCGCACGACGGTCCCCGCCTGAGCCGGCCGGTGTGCGAGCGGCTCAGCGAGGAGATCGGCGAGACCGTCGACATCGCGGTACTGCAGGAGCACTTCGCGGTCAACCTCTGTCAGGTACGCGGCCCAGGCGCCGTCGGTACGCACAACTGGGTCGGGCAGCTCACCCCCCTGCACGCCACATCCAGCGGCAAGATCCTGCTGGCCCACCTGCCGGACAAGGAGCGCGCCGCCGTGCTCGCGGCAGCCGGGACGCGGAAGCTGACCCCGCGCACCCTGACCGCCAGGACGAAGCTGGAGAAGAACCTCGACGAGGCCCGCGAGCGCGGGTACGCGGTGACGCTGGAGGAACTCGAACTCGGACCGCACGCCGTGGCGGCCCCGATCCGTTCCCGCGACGGTGAGGTCATCGCCGCGCTCAGCGCCTCCGGCCCCGCGTACCGCTTCACCGAGGAGCGCATCCACGCACTCGCGCCGGCGCTGATCGAGGGCGCGGAGGAGATCAGCCGCCGGATGGGCTACCTGGGCTGAGCCTCCCCCGCCTCGATGCGTGCGTCCGGGCTCAGATGTACTCCGTCGCCGCGTCGAGCAGCCAGTCCGCCAGATAGCCGGCGAACGACGAGCGGACCAGGACCCAGAATCCGGCCCTGGGTTCGTCCCGGGCGACCAGGACGACTTGTGTGCGGCCCAGTGTCGTCTGGGCGCAGCGTCCGGGGCCGAAGGCCCGCGGATGCAGGTCCAGCGGACAGCCGTGGGCCAGCAGGTCGCGGGCGCGCGGGCCCGTGACGAGGAGGGTGGTGCGCTGGGCGGAGACATCGGTGACGGAGACGGGCTCGTCGCCCGCGGCCTCCCGGATCCGGCGCTCCAGTGCCCGCTCGCCACCCGGTGGCCCCACCAGCAGCCATTCGTCCGGACCGAGCCACAGGGCGGTCAACTCCCCCGCGCGAACGGCGGAGTTCGGCTGGAGGGGCAGTTGGAGGTCGAGCGCGAGCCCCACGGCTTCCGCCGCCGCCCCCTTGGCGTCGAGACGCACGTTGACCTGGGCCAGGAAGGGGAGTTCGGCCAGCCGGACCGCACCGCCGGAGCTGCGGGTGGCGGCGGCCAGGCGGTCGGCGGTGTGCGACAGGGGGCTGATGAGTGCGGTGTCAGCCATCGCGGCGGGCTCCCTCGGGGTCGTAGAGGACGGGGCTTGCGACGGTCACCGGGACCAGTTGGCCGCCCACGGGGGCGTACAGCCGCTCGCCGATGCGGTCCCGGCCGCCCTTGATCAGGGCGAGCGCGAACGTCCGGCCGAGAGCCGCGCTGCGATAGCTGGAGGTGACATGGCCGAGCATCGGGACGGGTGGGGCCGGCAGCACGCTGTCGGCGACCAGGTGGGTGCCCTCCGGGAGGAAGGTGCCCGGGTCCTCGGGCAGCAGCCCGACCAGGTGCTTGCGGTCGGGGCGGGCGGTGTCCGCACGGGCGTGGGACCGCTTGCCGATGAAGTCCGGCTTCTTCTTCGACACCACCCAGCTCATGCCGAGGTCCTGCGGGGTGACGGTGCCGTCGGTGTCCTGGCCGATGATCGGGTAGCCCTTCTCGGCCCGCAGGACGTGCATGGTCTCGGTGCCGTACGGGGTGATGCCGTACGGGGCACCGGCCTCGTACACGGCCTCCCACAGGGCGCGGGCCCGCCACGGTGACACATTGATCTCGTAGGCGAGTTCGCCGGAGAAGCTGATCCGGCAGACACGGGCCTCGATGCCGGCGACGGTCGTCTCGCGCCAGGCCATGAACGGGAAGTCGTCGTTGGCGACGGCCAGTTGGGGTGCGAGCGCGCCGAGTACCTCGCGGGACTTCGGGCCGACCAGGGCGACCGTGGCCCATTGTTCGGTCACGGAGGTGCAGCGGACCTTCAGCTCGGGCCACTCGGTCTGGAGCCACTCCTCCATCCAGTCCAGTACGGCGGCAGCGTTGCCCGTCGTGGTGGTGACCAGGAAGCGGTCCTGGGCGAGGCGGATGACCGTGCCGTCGTCGAAGACCATGCCGTCCGGGCGGCACATGACGCCGTAGCGGATCATGCCGACCTTCAGGGTGCTCATCATGTTGGTGTAGAGCCGGTCGAGGAGGACACCGGCGTCCGGGCCCTGGACGTCGATCTTGCCGAGGGTGGAGGCGTCCATGAAGCCCACGCTCTCGCGGGTGGCGGCGCACTCGCGCAGCACTGCGGCTTCCATGTCCTCGCCGTCCTGCGGGTAGTACCAGGGGCGTTTCCACTGGCCGACGTTCTCGAACAGGGCGCCGTGCTCGACATGCCACTCGTGGAGGGCGGTCGTGCGGACCGGGTCGCTCAGCGCGCCTCGGTCGCGGCCGGCCAGGGCGGCGAAGGAGACCGGGGTGTACGGCGGGCGGAAGGTCGTCGTGCCGAGCGCCGAGATGTCCACGCCGAGGAGTTCGGCGACGACACCGCTCGCGAGGACGCCGGAGGTCTTGCCCTGGTCGTTGGCGGTGCCGGCGGTGGTGTAGCGCTTGGTGTGTTCGACCGAGCGCATGCCGGCGGCGGTCGCGCGGGCCAGGTCCTCGACGGTGACGTCGCGTTGGAGGTCGACGAAGGAAGGGGCGCCGCCCGGAACGACGTACATGTGCATGGGGTGCGTCGGCTGCGGCTGTGCGGGCACCGCCGGGAGCCGGGGCGTGTCGGACCTGTAGCCCTCGGCCTCGACGGCCCGGGCACCGGCGGCCGCGCCCTGGGCCAGGACCGCGGCCGGATCCAGGACGCCGCTCGCGCTGCCCACGACCTCGACCGCCTGCCGGCTGGTGTCGGGGACGAAGGAGCCCAGTGTCTCGTCGTGGCGCAGCTTGCCGCCCGACTGGCTGAACAGGTGCGCCACCGGGTTCCAGCCGCCGGAGACCAGCAGCAGGTCGGCGGCGAACTGCCGCTGCCCGACGGGCTCTCCGCACGGGGCGACGGTTACGGCGGTCAGGCGCGCGTCGCCCTCCGTGCCGGTGACGGCGTGGCCGGGCAGGACCTCGATGCCGGCCGCCCTCGCGCGCTCGGCCCACTCTCCCGGGTCGGGGCGGGTGTCGACGATCGCGGTGATCCCGACGCCTGCTGTGGCCAGGTCCAGTGCAGCCGCGTACGCGCTGTCGTTGGTGGTGAACACCACCGCGTGGCGGCCGGGCAGGACGCCGTGGCGGTTGACGTACGTGCGGGCCGAGGCGGCCAGCATCACTCCGGGACGGTCGTTGTCCGCGAAGGCCAGGGAGCGTTCGTGGGCGCCGGTGGCCAGGACGACGCGGCGGGCGCGGATGCGGTGCACGCGTTCGCGGGAGACGTTTTCCGGGGCCTCGGCGCCGAGGTGGTTGGTGCGGCGTTCGACGGCGAGGAGGTGGTTGTCGTCGTAGTAGCCGAAGACCGAGGTGCGGCGCAGGACGCGGACGTCGGGGGCGGTGTCGAGGTGTGCGGTGATCTCCTGTACCCAGTCGAGGTGTTCGGCCGTGCCCAGGAGGCTGCCGCCGAGTTCGGGCTGGTCGTCGGCGAGGATGACTCGGGCGCCGCTTCTCGCTGCGGCCGCGGCTGCGGCGAGGCCGGACGGGCCCGCGCCGACGATCAACAGGTCGCAGTGGGCGTGTACGGCGTCGTAACGGGCCGGATCCGGTCCCGTGGCGAGGCGGCCCTGGCCGGGGAGGCTGGTGGCGACCAGGCCGTCGTAGAGCTCGACGGTTGTCGCGGGGAGCATCGGCTCCGGGAAGGGTTTCTCGATCTGGATGACTGCGTTGGGCTCTTCGACGCCGGCGGAGAAGATGCCTCGGGTGCGGCCGAGTTTGATGCTGGTGCCGGTCTGGATGATGCCGTTGGCGAGGAGGGCGGAGGCGAGGGTGTCGCCCTGGTAGCCCTGGTGTTCGGTGCCGTCGAAGGTGAAGGTGAGGGGGGTGTCGCGGTGGATTCGGCCGCGGGTGGGGTGGCGGAAGGGTTGGTTCTCGCCCCCGCCGCCCCTACCCGTCCCATCCTGAAGGGGCTCCGCCCCTTCGATCCCGTGAGGGCTGTCGTTCGGCTGCGGCTGGGTGGGGGCTGGTCGCGCCCCGCGGCGGAGCCGCATATCGGCACAGCCCCGCGCCCCTTCCGGGGCTGCCGCCCCCGCCCCCGCAGTCCGCAGCGGCCTTGGCTCGCCCGTCCTGTACACCGTAAGGATCTCGTTCGTCGACGTGTCCCGTATCGCGTTGAACCAGCGGCGGCAGCCCGCCGTGTGGGTCCAGCGTTCGGCGAAGGGGCCCTTCGGGTTGTCGCGGAAGAACAGGTAGCGGGCCCACTCCTCGTCGGTGAGGGTCGACGGGGTCTCCGGGTAGGGGACGTGGGCCTGGCCGCCGTAGTGGAACTCGGCCTCGTCGCGGGGCCCGCACCACGGGCAGGGGATGAGCAGCATGGATCGGCTCCCAGATTCCAGTGGTCCTAGGGGGTGTTTTGAAAGTCCTGTGCGGTGCCCGCGGTGTTCGGTGCGTGCCCTCGGCGTGCCGGACGAAGG